>QKAI01000518.1 GCA_003246505.1 Spirochaetaceae bacterium
GAGAATCTCTGCGATGCGGGTTTCCATGCGGGGGATGATTTCGCTCCTTTCTATGATCTGGAGGAGGGAGAGATAGGCGTCATAATCTCCGTTTTGACGCAAACCCCTGGCCCGTTCCATGAGATCGTTGAGAATGTCATTATCCGTCATAGCATCAGTATAAGGGGGAATATCCCTCTGGACCAGAAAAAACTTCCCGAACCCTCCCCCCTATTTCCTTCTTGACCACTTTTATCATCCGTGATTATCTTTTTGGTAAGGGGTAACACCATGAAAAGTGCCATTATTATTGCGGGAGCTACGGGCGATTTGTCTCACAGGAAACTTATTCCTGCTCTCAATTATTTATATTGTAAAGATATGATCGATCCGGAGACCCTGATTATCGGTTCCGGACGAAGCGAAATCACTCCCGAGGAGTTCCGGAGCCGCTTCAGTACGGACTGCCGGTTCAACGAGAGGCTCTTCTATCACCAGGGTCTGGAGGGGATAAAAACCTATCTGGAGAGCCTGGGGCATTTCGACCGGGTCATATGCTTCCTGGCCATACCGCCCAGCGCCTACAGTTCCACCGCCGCCGTTCTGGCCAGGGAGGGGTTCGGGGAGGAAGCGGTCATCGTCATAGAGAAGCCCTTCGGACGGAATCTGGAGACCGCCACACGCCTGAACCGGGAGCTCACCGAATCCTTCCGGGAGGAGCAGATCTACCGTAACGACCACTATCTGGCCAAGGAGACGGTTCAGAACATCATGGTCTTCCGCTTCGCCAATACGATCTTCGAGGCGATCTGGAACAACCGCTACGTGGAATCCATCCTGATCGAGGGATACGAGGAGCTGGGCCTGGAGGAACGGGCCGCCTACTACGACAGCGCGGGCAGCCTGCGGGACATGATACAGAACCATCTGATGCAACTTCTCTGCCTGGTGACCATGGAACCCCCCGTCTCCCTGGACGCGGAGGAGATCAGCCGGCAAAAAGTGGACATCCTCAAGAGCCTGCGCATCGACCGGTGCCGGAAGGGGCAGTACGAGGGATACCGCCTGGAGAAGGGGGTGGATCCGGAATCCTACACGGACACGGCGGCGGAGATACAGGCGCGGATCGAGAATTTCCGCTGGTCCGGAGTGCCCATCGTCATGAGGACCGCCAAGGCCGCCTCCCGCACGGAAACCCGGATCGTGGTGACCTTCAAGAACATACCCCGCCTTCTTTTCAACCGGAAAGGGGAGATCGCCCACAACCGGATCATCATCACCGTGCAGCCCAACGAGGGGATCATGCTTGACGTGGCGGGCAAAATCCCCGGCATCAATCTGGAGATCGGGCGGAGCAAGATGAATTTCTCCCTGCGTCAGTCCTACGAGCAGGACATTCCCGAGGCCTATCAGAAACTGCTCCTGGACGCGATAAACGGGGACAGGACCCTCTTCGTCAGCGCCGATGAGACCGAGCTGAGCTGGAAAGTCCTGGAGCCCTACCTGGAAGATCCGGATCCCTTCCTCTACCGGAAGGGCAAGACCCCCTTTCCCCTGGACAGGGAGAAATAAAAAAAGGGTCCCCCCGGGAGGAGGGACCCGCCTCTATTATAGGCTAATTCAGGGAGAGAGTATAGTCGAACTCATAACCCCTTCTGTTCACGGTGATGTTCAGTTCGTCGGATCGGTTGACCGCTTCGTAGAAATCTCCCATATCCTTAAGGGTCTTTCTGTTGATGGTCTTGATCACGTCCCCGTTCTGAAGCCCCAGGGCGGCCGCCTTGCTATCCTCGATCACGTTTCCGATGATCAGGTTGCCCGCGTTTCTGTTCAGGCCCATCTGGTCCCTCATCTCGGAGGTAAGCTCCGCCACGGTGAATCCGGGCCACATGGTGATCTTGGTGCCGTCCGCGGTCAGATCCTTTCTGAGTCCCAGGGTCACCGTGGTTCTCTGTTCCTTCCCGTCGCGGATATAGGTGACGCTGACCGAAGTCCCCGGGCTGTCATTGGCTATGGTGCTGATCAGATCCGTACTGGTCTCTATGGTTTTGCTGTCCACGGAGGTGATCAGGTCTCCCGCCTTGAGGCCGCCCTTCATGGCGGGGGAATCCTGGTAAAGATTGAAGACGAAGGCCCCCTTCTTTCCTTCCAGGCCCATGCTCTGGGCCACGTTGTCCGTGAGGGTGCTCATGTGAACGCCCAGCCAGCCGTATTCCACGTTGCCCTTGGTGATGAAGTCGTCTATGGCCTTCTTGGCGTTATTGATGGGGATGGCGAATCCCAGGCCTATGCTGCCCCCCGACTGGGAGACGATCCAGGTATTGATTCCCACCACTTCCCCGTCCAGGTTGACGAGGGCGCCCCCGGAGTTGCCCTGGTTGATGGCCGCGTCGGTCTGGATATAGTCGGTGAAGCCCGTGTTCTCCGGTCCTTCCCGGCGGCTTTTCGCGCTGATGATGCCCTGGGTCACGGTGGATTCGAATCCCATCGGGTTGCCTATGGCCAGCACCCAGTCGCCCACCTGAAGGTCGTCCGAGTTGCCCAGCCGGGCCAGGGGGATCCGTTCGGTGGTCTCAAAGGATACCAGGGCCAGATCCTTGTTGGGGTCTGTCCCCACGAGCTCCCCCTCGTAGGAGCGTCCGTCGTAAAGGGAGATGCTGATCTTGTCCGCGTTTCCCACCACATGATTATTCGTGAGGATGTAAACCGTCTTGCCTCTCTGCTCCACGATCACCCCCGAGCCGAGGGACTGCTGTTCGAACTTCTGGGTGTTAGGCTGATTGGGCTGGGCGTTCGGGGTACCGAAAAAGAACTGTTCCATGCTGAACTGGGTGTTCTGCCTCTCCACGTACTGGGTCACATCGATTTCCACTACCACCGGGAGAACGTCGGAGGAGACCTGCCGGAAGGCCTGCTGCAGGGAGTGGGCCGTATCGTACCAGCTGTTGGACTGGCTCCAGACGGGGGCTGCCGCCGTAATCAGAATTAGCGATATGATCATGAATGTAACTTTGTGTTTTTTAACCGTTGCCATTGGGTTACCTCCATAGGTTTTTTATCTTACGCCCTAAATATAAAACAGGAACCTTACCTTTTTATTTCGGCCCAATTACAAAAATGTAAGCTCCGGGATTTGTATTTTTTCCCCCGGGGAATTATACTTCTACCCAAGTAAATAAACAACGGGGAAGGGATGGATGACAACGGGGCCGCGGTTCTTCTCGCAGATGACGGATCGGCGGTAATACAAAGATACGAGACAGTTCTAGTGGACAATGGTTTTCCCGTCCGCCGGATCCTTTCCTGGCGGGACCTCCTCAAAGGGGATGGGAACCGGGGAAAGAAGTGTCTTCTCATTGCCCGCCAGTGCGGCTCTTCCCCCCTCCGGGAGGGAGAGGAGATCCCCTTCCCGGTAATCTGCATCCTTTCGGCGAATGACCGGGAGGGCTGCCCCGATTTCGTCTATGCCTGCCTGGATGAGAATTCCAGCGATCCGGTCATCATCAGTACCGTCAGAAACGGATTGAGGGACCTCTCCCTCCAGGACCGGCTTTCCGACAGGGACACCTACCGGGAACTGATAGACGGCATGAACGAATCGGTCTGGGTCATCGATATGGACGGCACCATCATCGATGTGAACAATAAGGCGGTGGAACTGCTGGGGTTTTCCCGGGAGGAACTCCTGCGCCGGGGACTGGGGCTGCTGGATCAGAATCTTTCCGATGAGGAAACCGGTGAACTGCGAAAGAGGATCCCCAGCGAGAGGATACAGGTTTTCGAGACGGTCCATACGACCCGGGAGGGAAGGGGCATCC
Organism: Spirochaetaceae bacterium; assembly: GCA_003246505.1. Classification (GTDB taxonomy): domain Bacteria; phylum Spirochaetota; class Spirochaetia; order DSM-2461; family DSM-2461; genus SZUA-368. The sequence continues at coordinate 3,798 of QKAI01000518.1, forward strand.
CCGTGGAAATCTCATCCAGCATCATCAGCTATCACGGGAAGAAGGCTATTCTGAGCATCGCCCGGGATATCCGGGAGAGGAAGGATACGGAAAAGGTTCTGCGGGAGCAGCTGGAAAAGGACGAGCTGGTGGTCAAGGCGATGCATCACCGCATCAAGAACAACCTGGCCACCGTATCGAATCTCCTCACCCTGCAAGCCAGGATCAGCGGCAACGAAGAGGCGAAGGAGGTTCTCCAGGAAGCGGTGGCGAGGCTGCAGAGCATCAGCCTCCTTTATAACAAGCTTCTGGAAACGGAAAATTTCAAGGGCCTTTCCATGGCGGGGTATTTCGGCGGCATCGTCAATTCCCTCCTGGAAATCTATCCCGAGAAGAAGCACCTTCGCATTATCTGGGAGATGGAAGATCTTTTCCTGAGCGAGAAGTATCTCTTTCCCCTGGGCGTTATCGTGGACGAGCTGATGACCAATATCTTCAAATACGGGTTTCCCGGTGAGACGGGGGGGAGGGTGGAGTTTACCGGATTCCGGGACAGAACCCATTTCCATCTCATCATCCGCAATAACGGCATCCCCTTCCCGGAGGAATCGGAGCTGGACAGGAAAAAGGGCTTCGGGCTGATGATAGTCAAACTGCTCAGCAAGCAGATAAACGGGGAATACCGCCACTATCGTGATGATGACACGATTCAGGAAATTTCCTTTCCCCTGGAGTAACCGGCCCGGCTTTAAAAAAGGGGGCGCCCCGGGAGAGCGGGGACGCCCCAGAGAGAGACTTATTATACTACGGGCGGATTATCCTAGGCTTCCTTTGCCGGGGGGGCCGCCTGCTTGGCTCCCTTTTTCAGGGCCGCCAGTTCCGCCTCCACCCGGGCTTCCTGTTCCAGATCCACGAATTCCCGATCAAAAGACCCTACCCTGGCCTTGCCGGTGATCTCCGCTTCCGCTTCCATCCGCTCTATGCGGTTCTCCAGCTGGTCGAACCGGGTCAGCACGTCCGAACCGGAGGCCCGGTCCATGACCTGGCCCACCCGCTTCTTCTCGGCGGCGTGGACGCCCCTCTGGATCAGGAGCCGGTACTTCTGCTGCACCTCGTCCAGTTTCGCCTCCACCTGGGAGATCTGTCCTTTGGTCTCCTCCAGGATGCGGCCGATGTGTTCCATGTCCTTCCGGCGGTAATCCCGGTCGCTTTCGCAGCGCTGCCGGGCCTGAATGGCCTCTTTGGCCAGCTCGTCCTTTCCCTTGGCCACGGCCATTTCGGCCCGTTCCTGCCACTGGGCGATCTTTTCGGTCAGAACTTCCACTTCCCTGGTGAGCATGACCCTCTCGGCCACTTTGTCCGAGCAGGATCTCTTCAGGGCGACCAGGTTGTCTTCCATCTCGCGCATCATCAGGTTCACCATTTTCTGGGGATCCTCCGCCTTGTCAAGCATGGCGTTGAAATTGGAGTTCACTATGTCTTTGAATCTTCTGGCATTTCCCATGTCATCCTCCTGGGAGCCGATGCTTCCGACCGGCTCCGCTGTTTGTTTTTTTGTGCGGCACGTTACTGTCTATTAAGCAAGGGGTGTGCCAAGAGTATCGGGGCGGTAGAAAGGGACAGGAGACCCGTTTCGGGGGGGCAATGGGGAAATTCCCATGGGGAAGTGGGGGAATTCCCAAATCCGCCTTCCCTGCGGGGGGTGCCCAAATGGACCGAAAAACGGTATAGTAAACCCTCCGGAGGTGGCCCGTGAACCGAGGCAGAGTCGAAGAACTGATGAGAGAGCTCCTGTTGGAACTGGGAGAGGATCCCCGGAGGGAAGGACTCCTCAATACACCCGAGAGAACCGCCAAATCCTGGGAATTTCTAACCCGGGGCTACGGGCAGAAACTGGAAGAGGTGGTGAACGGGGCGGTCTTCACCTCCGGGGCCAACAACATGGTCATCGTCAAGGATATAGAAGTCTACAGTCTCTGCGAGCACCACTTGCTGCCCTTTTACGGCAAGTGCCACGTGGGGTATATCTCCCGGGACAAGGTGATAGGGGTGAGCAAGGTGGCCCGCATCGCGGAGATGTACTCCCGCCGGCTCCAGATCCAGGAACGGCTGACCGCCCAGATCGCCGAAGCGATCATGGAAACGGTGAACCCGGTGGGGGTGGGGGTGGTGATGGAGTGCCGCCACATGTGCATGATGATGCGGGGCGTGGAGAAGCAGAACTCCCAGATGTCCACTTCCAGCATGCTGGGTATCTTCCAGAAGAACCGGGCCACCCGGGAGGAATTCCTCCAGCTGATCAAGGGGTAGGGCGCTTCGCGCCGGTTTGTGGTTGGTGGTTACCGGTCAGGGGTTGTCAGTTTAAGCGGAAAAGTTCGTCCAGATCCTCTTTGGTCATTTCCTTGAAGATGGATTCCTCCGTGGTGATCAGGTCGTCCACCAGCTTTTTCTTTTTTTCCTGAAGTTCCAGAATCTTCTCTTCTATGGTGTCCTTCATGATGAGCCGGAAGGCGGTGACCGGCCGTGTCTGGCCGATGCGGTGGGTCCGGTCTATGGCCTGGGCCTCCGCGGCGGGGTTCCACCAGGGGTCGAAGATGATCACGTAGTCCGCCGCGGTGAGGTTGATGCCCGTTCCCCCCGCCTTGAGGCTGATGAGGAAGACGCTGCGGTTCGGATCCTCCTGGAAGGCGTCGATCTCGCTCTGCCTGTCCCTGGTGGAGCCGTCCAGATAGGAGTACTCGATCTCCTCCTCCTCCAGCCACTCCCGGATATGGGCGAGGCTCTTCACGAACTGGGAGAAGATGAGCACCTTGTGGTCTTCGGAGATGATGTCCTTGAGGTGGAGGGTGAGCACGTCGAATTTGCTGGAGGAGATGTCCCGGTACTCCTCTCCCAGCATGGCGGGGAAGAGGACCGCCTGCCTCAGGCGCATGAGGGCCTGGAGGATGTCGAAGCGGGCGCCGGCCACCCCCTTCTCCTCGGCCAGCTGGAGGATCTCCCCCCGGTACTTTTCCAGGAGCCTCCGGTAGAGGGCCGCCTGGTCAGGGGCCATCTCGGTATACCGGACGATCTCCGAGCGGGGGGGCAGATCGTCCAGCACATCCTGCTTCCTGCGGCGCAGGATGAAGGGGTAGACGATTTTCCTGAGCTGGTCCCGCTTCTCCGTATCCTTCTGCTCCTCGATAGGGAGGATGAATTTTTTATGGAACTGCTCCGCCGGCCCCAGGAGGCCCGGGTTCAGGAAGTCCATCTGGGACCAGAGGTCCATGGTGCGGTTCTCCACGGGGGTCCCCGTGAGGGAGAGCCGGTGCCGGGATTTGAGGATGCGCACCGATTTGAAGGCCTGGGTGTCCGCGTTCTTGATGTACTGGGCCTCGTCCAGGATGACGTAGGTGTACTCGATGTCCTTGAACTGGCCTATGTCGTTGCGCAGGGTCTGGTAGCTGACCAGGGTGATGAGGGGCTCCTTGAGCTCCGCCGTGGAACTGGTCCTGTCCGTGCCGGAGTGGCG
>QKAI01000192.1 GCA_003246505.1 Spirochaetaceae bacterium
AAACATCGGTTACCGAAGAGAGGAGGAAGATGACTAAAAAGATAATCAGCCCCAGCAAAAAAGAGAAAACCTTCGGATCCAGCCATTTCTGCAGAATCCGTTCTTTTTTCTCACCCATAATTCCTCCTCCCCGGCGGTATTAGAATTTTATTTCATTAACAATATACGTGTTTTTGCAATATTTTTCCAATCGGAGGTGTCATAATCGGCGACAAGCCGGTTGTAGTATTCCCGGGCTTTCTCCTTGTCCCCCCCCTCTTCGGCAAGGCGACCCAGGTTAAAAAGGGCCTCCGCCACTTCGGCGGAACTGTCACCGTAGCCTTCGACGAGACGGGTATAGAATTCGGAGGCCTTAGCCGGGTCACCCGCCTCTTCGCTTGTGGATGCGGCGTTGAAAAGGGCCACGGGAGCCAGATAGCTCCTGGGGAAACGCTCCGCCAGGGCGGCGAAATCGGCGGAAGCCTCCGGCCACATTTCCTTGTTGATGTAATACTGTCCCCTCATGAAAAGGGCTCTCTGAGCGGGATATTCCGCTTTGCCGTCCGCAGCGGCGGAGGCGGTAGACAGGAACTGCTCCTCCAGACCGCTCTGCTGATCATCCCCCGCATAGAGCCAGTCGGAAAAAAGCTGATCGATCTCTTCGGCAACACGGGCATTCTTGTCGGCCATGCTGGACCGGACAGGGGTCCATACGGCAGCGGCAACAATGACAACAACGACAATGACCAGAGCAGCAATGACCAGAACTCTTCTTTGGGTTAAAAACACGGCCAGCCTGTCGGCCAGATTCATCCTATCGCTCACAGTTAACTCCCTTTGACAATGTTTAATTCTTTTATGAGCCGGGACAGATAGGTTCGCTGGATACCCAGTTTCCGAGCCGTTTCCGTCTGATTCCCCCGGTGTCTCACCAGGGCGGCTTCTACAAATCCCTTTTTAAAAAGCTGCAGCCCCTCCTTAAGGGTCAGGTCTTTACCCCCTTCCCCCTCCAGACCGGGCATACGGCTCTTCCCTTCGGGAAGATGCAGCTCCTCGGCGGTAATGGTCTCCTCTTCGCCCATGAGAACCATCCGCTCCATGACGTTCATCATTTCCCGGATATTCCCCGGCCAGGGGTAGCCGTAAACCGCTTCCACCGCCCCCGGAGATAACTCCCTGGGCGGCTTATTGTGCTTTCTGGCGAAGGATTCAAGGAAATACTTCGCCATGAAAACGATATCTTCGCCCCTTTCCCTGAGGGGGGGCAGATAAATGGGCAGAACGTTGATCCGAAAGTAGAGATCCTCCCGGAACTCCCCCTCCCGGATAGCCTTCTCCAGATCCCTGTTAGTGGCCGCGATGACGCGCACGTCGCAGGGTATAGGCTCCACCGAACCGACCCGTTCTATGCTGCGCGACTGGAGCGCCCGGAGGAGCTTCGTCTGCAGATGGAGGGGTATCTCCCCGATTTCATCCAGGAAGATCGTCCCCCCGGAGGCCACCTCGAAGCGGCCCCGCCGGGTTTTGTCCGCCCCGGTAAAGGCGCCCCGCTCGTGCCCGAACAGTTCCGATTCGATCAGATCCTCCGGCAGGGCGGCGCAATTGACCGCCACGAAGGGCCCCCCGGACCGTTCGCCCCGGGCATGGATCATCTCGGCTATCAGCTCCTTACCGGTGCCGCTCTCCCCGGTTATCAGCACGGGGCTGTACACCGGGGCGATACGATCGATCTGGGCGATGATTCCGTTCATAACCGACCGGGGGGAGTAGATCAGCTTATTCTGATTCTTACCCAGGGCCTCCTCCCCGCGTATGCTGCGGAGCGAGGCGTACTCGCCGGCGTTAAGAATAGCCAGGGCGGCCTGGGTGGCGAAATGGTTCAGCCATTCCAGATCCCCCTCGGAAAAGTGCCCCTCGCTCTTGCTCAGGATCACTTCCATGACACCCAGGCACTTGCCGTATCCCACAAGGGGAGCGGCGGCAATGGCCCTGGTGTGGTAACCGCTTTTTTTATCGATGCGCGGAGAAAACCGCTCGTCCCGGTCTACGTCGTTGACGATCAGGGCCTTCTTCTTCTGGAATACCCAGCCGGCGATTCCCTCGTCCGCGGAAATGGTCAGATTCTTTATGGCGGAACTCTTGCTTCCCAGAACGACCTGAAAAAAAAGGGCGTCATCCTTCTCGTCTACTAAAAGAAGGGAGGCCGAATCACCTCCCAGAACCTCAGCGGCGACTCCCACGATATAGGATAGGAGCTGCTGAATACTCTGATCGCCGGAGCAGATCAGAGTATTTATTTCCGTGAGCTTACGGCACCTTTCTTCGTCCGTAGGCATCGGGTCTTAGTCTTCCTTTTTCAGGGCATCGGCCAGGGTAAAGGTTTCGGCACCGCTGTCCGCGTCACTTCCCGAATCCATGTACCGTTCGATTTCCTGACGTTCCTCCCGGTACTTGAGCTCCCGGATGGAAAGGCCCAGCTTCTGTCGGGCGGGGTTGATTTCCGATACGGCGGCCCGCACCTTGTCGCCCACCTTGAACTGGGACAGCATTTCGTCCGGATCGGCTTCCCGGTCGGGACTCAGCTGATTCTTGAAGATAAGCCCTTCGATATCGCCGGGGACCTTCACGAATACGCCGAATTCGGCCACGTTGGAAACTTCCCCTTCGATGATGGAACCCTTGGGGTACTTCGCCTTGAGCTGTTCCCAGGGATCGTCGCCGAGCTGCTTGAGGCCGAGCCGGATTCTCCGGGCTTCCGTATCCACGCGGATAACGGTCACCTCAAGCTCGTCGCCGGGCTTGAACACGGAGTGGGCGCTCTGAACTTTCTGGGTCCAGGAGTAGTCGTCCACGTGGAGGAAACCGTCGATTCCCTCTTCCAGCTCTATGAAAGCGCCCGCATTGGTCACGTTCTTGACCTTTCTGGTCAGTTTGGTTCCCACGGGGTAGGAGGCTTCTATGTCGTCCCAGGGATTGGGAAGGACCTGTTTGAGGCCCAGGGAAACCCGTCTTTCGTCCATGTCGTAGCCCAGGATCATGGTTTCCACTTCGTCGCCGATGCTCAGAACTTCCTTGGGATGCTTGATCTTCTTCACCCAGGAGAGCTCGGAAATATGGGCGAGACCCTCGATACCGGGCTCGATTTCGATGAAGGCACCGAAATCGGTCATCTTGGTAACGGTTCCCTTGACCCGGTCATCCACCTGGTAACGTTCGTTGAAGGTTTCCCAGGGATCTTCGGCGAAGTCCTTGAGGGAGAGATTGATCTTCTGACCTTCCCGGTCCAGCTTAATAACCTTGAGCTTGATCTCCTGGCCCTTCTTGACGAAATCCCGGGGCCTGGTCACATGGCCCCAGCTCATATCGTTGATATGGAGCAGGCCGTCAAATCCCCCCAGATCGATGAAGGCGCCGAAGGAGGTGAAGCTTTTCACCGATCCGGTAACCTCGTCCCCTTCCTGGGTGGTTTCGAAAAATTTGGTTCTGTTCTCGAGGCTCGCCTGTTCCAGGTAGCTTCTGCGGGATACAACGATGTTGACTTTCCGCTCGCCGTAAAGTCTTTCAAGAAGGAACTTGCCCTTGAGACCGATATACTCGGAGGGGTTTTCCACCTTGATGATATCAGTTTTGGAAATGGGGAGAAACGCCCGGGCGTCCACGCCCAGATCCACCTCAAATCCGCCTTTAATCTCTTTAACGATCTCCCCGTCCACGGGAGTCTTTTCGGTGAAGGCGTCCTTCAGATCCTTCCAGACCTGCTTCTGCTCCGCCTTCTTCTTGGAAATTACCGGTTCCCCGTTTCTTCCCTCTTTCTTGATGAGTAATACGCTGACTTTGTCATCGAGCGCTGGTGCCTCACTGAACTCGGACAGACTGATCTTACCTTCGCTTTTACAAAAGACATCAAGGTAGACATATTCGGAGTCAACCTGAACAACCGTACCTTCTACGATTGCACCCTCTTCCAACTCTTCGAGGGGTTTCAGGTATGCTTCCTGAAGTTCTGTCTGTGTGTCAGCTGACATTACGTCCTTTTCCGCCATAACTGGTCATTCTCCTGAATCTGCTATATATTCTTTGATTTTATCAGATACTCTCTCACAAACTTCCTCTAAGGTCAAGTCGGATGTATCCAAATATTCCGCATCTTCCGTAATTTTGAGGGAACCCTCCTTCTTATTACGGTCTATCCTGTCCCGCTCCTCTATGCCCCTTTTTATCTCCTCCAGGGAGAGTTCGCTCACCCCCTGGCGGTGCCTTCTCCGGGCCCTGGCGGCGGGGGAAGCGTCCAGGAAGAACTTGACCTCGCCCCGGGGAAAGACCACGCTGGTCATGTCCCGGCCCTCGGCCACCACGTCCATGCCGGAGGTGATGCGCCGGATATGGCCGTTCACGATATGCCTCACGGGTACGCAGGCGGAGACGGGGGAGACGATGGCGTCCACCCGGTCGGAATGGAGCTCCCCCTCCACGTCACGGCCGTCCATGTAGAGGCGCCCTTCCCGGATGTCAAGATCGGCCCCCTCCGCCAGGGCGGTCAGGGCCTTCTCCTCATCCGGGGCGACCCCCTCCTCCAGAGCCTTCAGGGCCACGGCGCGGTAGAAGTTGCCCGAATTGAGATTGAAAAAACCGAACCGGTCCGCCACGAAGCGGGCCACGGTGCTTTTGCCCACCCCCGCCGGTCCGTCTATGGCCACGATCATTTCCCGTTCCTCCCCTTGCGGCTACCCTCTCCCTTGGCACGGGCCAGCTCGGTCAGCCTCTCCACTTCGCTCTCCTTCAGGTTCCGGTAGTGCCCCGGCAGGAGCCCCTTCACCGTGACCGAGCCTATGCGCACCCGGTGGATCTTCTTCACCGTGATGCTCCGGGACAGGAAGACCTTCCGGAGCTCCTGGTTCCGGCCCTCCTCCAGCACGATGTGCACCGTATGGGGGCCCTTCATCCGGTAGCTCTTGGCCTTGTAGAATTCCCCGTTCACCCGGATGCCCGCCAGGAACTGCTTCATCAGCTCCTCGGGAATGGGCTTCTTGGTGGTCACCACGTACTCCTTCTCCAGATGGGTGGAGGGGTGGGTGATGAGCTGGGAGAAATCCCCGTCGTTGGTGAAGAAGAGGAGCCCGGAGGTCATGTAGTCCAGCCGGCCCACGTTGTAGATCCTCTGGGGCACGCTCACGATCAGGTCCCGGGCCACGGGCCGGTCCTTGTCGTCCTTATTGGAGCAGATATATCCGGAGGGCTTGTGAAGGGCGATATAGATCTTCCGCCGCATGGGCTTGACCAGGCGCCCGTCGAAGCGCACCTCGTCCTCCTCGGAGATCTTCTCCCCCGGGGCCATGACCACGCGGCCGTTCACCTCGACCCTTCCGCTCTTGATGATCTCTTCGCACTTTCTCCGGGAATCCACCCCGGCCTGGGCCAGATAGGCCTGCAGTCTTAATTCTTCCTTATCCATTCAATTCAAACCTGTCGCTTTCCACGTCATCCAGCTTGGGAAGATCGGCGATGCTCTTCAGGCGGAAGAGACGCAGAAATTCCCTGGTGGTGCCGTAAAGAAGGGGCTTTCCCGGTACGTCCTTCTTGCCCACTTCCTTTATTAAATTCTTCTTCAAGAGAAGCCGCATCATCCCGTCCACGGACACTCCCCGGATATTCTCGATCTCCGACCGGGTCAGGGGCTGGCTGT
>QKAI01000422.1 GCA_003246505.1 Spirochaetaceae bacterium
GAGACATTCCATCTCCTTCCGGGTTGATTCGTACCAGTCCGTATCCAGGCGCAGCATGGCGACAGGCCCCATGGGCGGATTGCGGTCAAGGGTCACGCAGACATCCCCCTTCACCGTCTCCCACAGCCCCCTCCCATAGCCGGTGGAAGCCATGTTACTCATCACTTCCTCCTCCGACACGGCCCACCATCCCTCCGGGGACCGCTCGGAGACTTTCTGGCCGCTGGCGGCTATGATATCCTCCCCTGTCGGTTTCGTCATGCCCTCAAAGGTGTCGTAAAGCCAGATTTTTCTGCGGGTCAGATGATGATCGAGTATGATTTTGGCGGCCAGCATACAGGATCCCCCCCGCCAGACGCCGCATTCCACCACATCCCCGGGGATGCGGTTCTTCTCCAGATAGTTCAGAGACTGATAGATAGCATAGCCCCTTTCCGGGGAGATCATGGTGTACGGATCTATACTCTTCCAGATATCCCGGAAATCCTTTTCCATATCGATAAGGTAGGTCTGGGGCGTAATCAGCCCCCACCCCCTCTCCCTCAGCAGGGAGACAGCCTCATCTTCGGTCAAACCGCTACTCCCGGGACAGGAAGGCCTGGGAAAACCCCCTGGCTTTCATATTATATATGAGGATTCCCACCTCATCCCGGGATACGGGGCCCGCCATGAGGCGGTAGGATTTGCCATCCCTGCCGGGCAGAAGCAGGAGAGGCAGATAGGGAAAGGCTTCCTGGAGTGACGCCATGATTTCGTATAGCCCGTCGGAGGAGATTTTACTGAAACTCGCCACCTGAACATAGCGGGAACCCGCCTTGAGAGTTTCCTGCATGAAAGCGTTCAGGTCCGCCGATTCCACATACTGGGGAACGAAGACCAGATCCTCCCCATCCGCAGGTTCCGCCGGCTTGATAACCGTTACAGTATCTTCCGGGGGGGGCGTCTTTTCCGAGGGAACGACAAGATCGCCCTTGCCGTCCTGTTCCGATCCGTCTGCCGGTTCTTCCCATTCGGGTAGGACGGGGGTCTCCTCCACCGGTTCGGGGGGGCGAAGTTCCGCGGGGGTGAGAAAGTAGATGACCCGACCCGGATCGATAACCGGTGCAGGGACCTCCTCCGGCTCGGGAACAGACTCACTTCCCGTCTCAGCCGCGGAAGCAATCAGGATCGGTTCTTCCACGGGTGCTTCCCCTTCCACGGGAACGTCGGCGTCCAGGTTGATGCTGTCGGAAAGAAAGGTTTCCGTTTCAACAGGCTCCTCCCCGGAGGGTTCCTCCTCGGGGGTAAAGTCGAGCACCGAATCGTAGCTCTCCGCACCGTCGGCGATGATGACATCCTCATAGGCTCTGTCGTCACCCGCGGGGGGAACGGTTATGGCAGGTTCTTCCGGTTCCCCTGCCGGGGAGAGCGCGTCTACCGCGACCACCGCATCCAGGGGTGTTTCATCGGCCGGTTCCTCCGGGGAGGGGGCTTCTTCCGCAGCGGGCTCTTCCCCGGAAGCGTATCCCATCCTGTCCATCTCCCCGGCCACATCGACGGCGGCCGCGTTATCCGGATCCTCCACGGGGGTGGAGAGGAACTCCTCGTTCAGGTTCTTCTTGAAGGCATCCGGATCGGCGCTGTAATCCAGAAAAGGATTGGCTACGGCCTTCTTCTCTTCGATCTCCACCATGATGACCTCCCCGGAATGTATCTCCAGGGAGTCGGCGGCGGCGGAATTCAGGAGAAGGAAAATGCCCGGTTTCCCCTGACCGCTGACAATGGTAACGTCCGTGGTTATCCCGTTCTTCTGGTTTTTCACCCGTACGAGAGTCCCCTCGGGAAGGGCCAGGGAGATTCCGGCGCTTTTGCCGGTTGATCTGACCGCGGGGGGAAAGGAATCATCATTTCCTCTGGCCGCATTTCCCGCCCATATCGCACTCTGAGCAAAACTGAGAGCCGCAGCAGCGGCAAAGAGGCACAGACTAAAAAATAATTTTCTCATACGTTCTCCTACTACCCACCCATATATCCCAGAATACTCTCGCCGGCGCTTTTGCCCGCGGCGAAATAGTACTCCTCGGAAGTCATTTCCTTACCGGGATCCACGTCCCTTCGCGGAATGGAACCCTCCGTTACCAGGGTAAAATCAACCAGGGAATAAAACCAGTAGAATACGGTTCCCTCCTCAAGGCGGAGTCTCATGAACCACCGGGCCCCTGTCTGTTTTCCCTGCATGAGGGAATTCTGACTTTTAAAGGGATCCAGATCACCGTTGGGAGTGTACATGTTAAAAAAAAGGTGCCCCCCGTCAAAAAGGGCCTCCATGACACCGGTTTCCATCTGAACGATCCCTATTTGTCTTTCCTGTTCCAGATCCCCCAGGGGACCGAAATCGACGGTCTCCACCATGACGGTCTCCCCGGTAAGGGCCAGGGCTATGGTAAAAAGAATAGCAGATATAAAGCATTTTTTCATGAATATCCCCCGAAATGTCCCGGATCTCTGTTATATCTTCGTCATTATGGGCGGGAAGATGAGCCTTAATCACTCAAATGATCATTAATTCTCTGAAACCGCCTGTCCAGTACTCCTCGCCATAGTCAGCGGTGAGCTGCTCATCTTTCCTGATATCCCTCTGCGCTATAAAGAAAAGGACCCAGAATCCATCCACGATGGTATGCTCCATCCGGCAGTTGGGATCGAAGCTGTGATTGATAAAGCGCATTTCATTACCCCAATCCCGGCCATTCACCTCGATGCTGCGGAATCCCCGCTTTTCCGGATAGGTCCAGGCGTAATCGGTGGCGTATCCTCCCCGGGCATCCTTGACGGGGCGGCAGCGGGAGGCGAGGCGGATAATCCCGGCATACTCCCCGATGAAGCTTCCCCGGGGAAGGTCGTCCTCTGCAAAAAGGCCGTATCCCAGTGTCTCCCCCAGATGGCGGACCGAAACCCGGGCCAGGACAGAACTTACAATACTCTCTCCATAACGGGAAGTGATGCCTTCGAATTCTTCCCTGTTTCTTTTGTAATAGGAGGAATTCAGGTAATGGTAACGGGAAGGGAGGGATATGATCTGCCGGGAACGGGCAAGATAGGTAAGGGAGAGGGAGCGAAAGAACTCTTTCATCTCCTCCGATCCGGAATGGATGATAGTATTCTGCATGGATCCACCAATAAAAAAACCGTTCCCTGAGGAACGGTTGGTATAGTGGCAAAGGGATTTGAACCCCTGACCGAACGGATATGAGCCGTTTGCTCTACCGACTGAGCTATGCCACCAAAAAAGCTTCCATAATATATCTATAATCTACTTTTCTGTCAACATCCTGTTAAGAAAAACTTTTTTATTCTTCCTCCGTTCCCGGGCTTAGAAGAATTTCTTTTTATGGGCTTCTTCCATAATTTTCTTATTCCACCAGTTCCTGTTGAGAAAATCCAGTTTCTTATGCTGATTATCAAATCGTCCCGCCCGGGATTGCAGCCTTTCGATGGCCTTGCTCAGGGCGGCCAGTCGGTGATCATTCCCGTTCGCGGTGATATCGCCCACGTTGAGAATGGTAAAATAAATATAGTTGTACTTGTAGGAGTAGGGCTTGAAGGGATAATCATCCTGAACCGATCCCCTGGTAAAGAAGCGGGACGCCTCATCGTGCCGCCCCGTAAGGGCCAGAATATGGCTGTAAAGGGTCTCTATCTGACGGGTGAGGACATCCTCCTTCTTCTCCTCCGAGGAGAGTCTCCCCTCAATAGGCATAAAGCCATCGCACCAGTTCTCCCTTTCCGAATAGCTGAGGGGGAGCGTATGAGCCGTTTCCAGGGCCGTCTCCAGCCGCCGGAGGGCGGACTCATAGAGGGAGACCATGAAATCGGCTTCGGCCAGAATGAAAAGGCCTTCCCGGGTCCGATCCTCCGGGTCGAGCCAGCGGAAGGCATCCCTTCTTTTATCCTGATAGAGGAGGCAGCGACCGATCCACCTTTTCGCCGTGTCCCTGCCCTCATCCAGTCCGATTTTCTCACCCAGCTGCCAGCACTCTTCGAAGAGTTCCGCCCCCTCCCGGTAACGGCCGTATTCGAACTGGATCCGACCCGCCATAAAGGTCAGGAAGAAGATGCGGCGCCGGCAGCCGTTGATGCGGGCCAGTTCCAGGGTCTGGCCGATCATGTCCTCGGCCTTGGAAATGTTGCCGAAGAGGAAAGCGGTCAGGGCGCTGAAGGTCTGGGCGGAGATGAGGGTGTAGTTGTCCTCGATCTGATAGCTGACCCTGCGGGCTATCTCAAAATAGTCCATGCCCATCTGCACCTTTCTCTGCCCCAGAAAGGCAAAGGCCAGTTCCATATTGGCAAGCCCCTCTCCCAGGTGATTGCCCTTTTTCTGAAAGAGGTAGAGGGCGTTTTTCGCATAGTTGACCGTCTGCTCCATATGGCCCTGGGTATAGTAGTACCGGGCCAGCTGGAGAAAGAAATCCTCCGCATATTCTCCCCGTTCGGAGACCTGGGAGAGGAGGCCCCCCGATACCAGATCGGAAAGTATCTTCCCGTCCTTTTCCTGAAGGGCCATTCTGAGCCGGTTTGAGAAAAGAAGATTCTGCAGGGTTTCCAGGGAAGCGGAATCCATATCCTTCCCCGCGAAGGGGGGATAGGCGATCAGCCGTTCCGCCTCCATGCGGAAACCGTTATTGATAAGCCAGGTCATGATATCCTTCAGGTAGGCAAGGGCTTCCTGGTAGGCGTTCTGTTTCTCCAGAAAATCAAAATACCGGAAGGTCCGGACATTCTCTTCCCCCCGGATCAGTTCGATGACGCTTTTTACGATTTTTTCCCGGAGCTCCCCCTCCAGGGGATAGGACCCGAGTTCCGAGGAGAGTTCATCCTTACCATTCCGCCGGACAAGCTGAAGGGAGATGAGTCGGTTGATTCTCTCAAGGACGAGAGATTCCCCATCCCTGGGGGAAAAGTGACGGATCAGGACATCCCTTCTTAAAAGGCCCTGTCCGAGAAGAATGTACTGGAAAAGGATTCTCTCCTCCCCTTCAAGCCAGTCTATGAGCTGGAACCGGACATCCCTCTCCATCTCCAGTCTTCCCGCTTTCTCCATCAGCCAGGAGGCGAAGAAAAGCTTCTCCGGATTCAGTGAGGTGGCCCTTTCCAGGATATCCATTTTCTCGCCGGACCATTCCGTACCGGGATAGGCCATTGCAAGCCGTTCCCGGCACTCGTCCCGGTTCAGCCGGGGAAGATCGATGACCGAATAGGATAACCCATCGGGGATAAATGAGGGATTTTCCCGGGGGGAAACAATGAAAAACCGGAAGCCGGTCAGGGTGAGAATCCTTGCCAGAAGCCTTCGGCTCAGGGAGGAGTAGTCCTCCCCTTCCTCTATGATAATGGAGAGAATCTGCGATTTCAGATCCGCCCCCCTCTTCTTTTCCTCAAGGAATTCCAGAAAGGCCTCTTCGAAATCGTCGGAAAAGAAATCGGAGCAGCGCCTGAGCATTTTCCCCTGGAGAAGATCGGAAAGAAAGTCCTTGCTGCCGGAGAACATATCCCCCCTCTCCGCGGCCAGACAATCGATGAAGGGATCGTAGATGAAATCCCTGCCCCCGTTGAGGCGCAATCTCAAAACGGTACCGCTGTCCCTGCCCAGATAGATCTCCAGAGCCCGGTCCAGATTC
>QKAI01000218.1 GCA_003246505.1 Spirochaetaceae bacterium
CCCAACGAATTCCGAATCAACATCCTCTACCGCATCGTCACCTATCCCATCATGACCTTCCGGAAGCTCTTCTTCCCCCCCGAATCGCCCCTTCCCTCGGGGGAGTTCTATTCCGGGACGGAGGTCCTCATGGGCCCGGAGATCCGTGCGGCCCTGGAAGGTCGCTACGGTGCGGCCACCCGGTTCTCCACGGGGGGGCAGAGATCGATAAACCTCTACTCGGCCATCCCCATCTGGGGCCGGGACGAGGAGGAGGTCCTCGGCGCGGTCCTCGTCTCCAAATCGACCTACCGGATTCTGGACGATCTTTATAAGCTCCGCCTGGACATCATCAAGATCTTCCTCCTGGCCCTGGGGTTCGCCGTTTTCCTCTCCCTGCTCCTGGCCCAGCGCATCACCGTTCCCGTGGTCAAGCTATCGGACCAGGCGGGCCGGGTCCTGGACCGGCGGGGGCTTTTCGGGGAACACTTCAAGGAGTATAAGTCCCGGGACGAGATAGGGGATCTCTCCCGTTCCCTCAAAACCCTTTCGGAGAGGCTGGAGAAGAAGATTGGCTTCATCGATTCCATGGCCGCCGATCTGGTCCACGAGCTCAAGAATCCCGTCTCCTCCATCCGCACCTCCACGGAGCTGGCCCTGCAGACGGAGGGGGAGGATCAGAGGAAATTCTTCGACCGGATGGTATCCGAGCTCAGCCGCATGGAAAGGCTCCTGGACCGGCTGCGGGAGATCACCCGCATCGGGGCGGAGCTCGAAGGGGAGGAGCGGGTGCCCCTTGAGCTGGTGGGGTTTCTCAAAAACGTTATCGACAGCTACCGCTCCCGGCATCGCCTCTTCCTTCTCTATCCCCGGGAGGATATGTTCCTGCGCATCAATCCGGACCGGATGACCCAGATCGTTACCAATCTGCTGGATAACGCCCTCTCCTTCTCCCCCCCGGAGGGGCAGGTGGACCTGGAGCTGGACGAGAGGGATGGGCGCATCGTCCTCTCCGTTTCCGACCGGGGGCCGGGCATTCCCCCCTCCGCGTTGGACCGTATCTTTAACCGCTTCTATTCGGACCGGGAGGAGAAGGGAAACCATTCGGGCCTGGGGCTGGCCATCGTCAAGGAGATTGTCGAGGGTTACGAAGGATCCGTCTCCGCCAGCAACCGCGAGGGGGGCGGGGCTACTCTCCGGGTGGAGTTTCCCGGGGAGTAGGATCCCTCTCGGGCAGTCCGTACCTCTGCCTCAGGACCCCGATCAGGTAGGTGGAAATATACTCGGCCCCGTCCAGGGTGAAGTGGATGCCGTCGGAACGGAGCAGCAGCTGCCGGTCGCCCACCACTTTTTCCGAGACATACTTTCCCTCCCCGTCGGTGATGATGCCGCAGTAGGAGAGGCGCTCGACCCCCTCCTCACGGCAGATATCGTCTATCAGCCTGTCCAGGGTGCCTATGTTTTTATTATAGGATTCCTTCTGCATGGGGGGCAGGTTCATCCAGTAGACATCCACCCCTTCGCTCTTCAGGGATTCCAGCAGTTCCGAAGCCCTCTCCCGGTAGATCTCCAGCCATTTCTGGCTGAAGAGCGGGGCGTGGGTCCCGTCCAGGTAGAAACTCTGCATGGTGTTGGCCCCCAGAAAGATGAGAACCAGATCGGGGGAGTCCTCCCTCACGAAGGAGGGGCCCGCCTTGAGCCAGTCGTAATAGTCCAGGCGTATGAGGTTGGAGCTGATGACCCCTTCCACCCGGCATGTCATGTCCGGATAGGCATTGATCAGGGGACCCAGCCGTTTCCCCACCGAATTGGCCAGGGAATCCCCTATGACCAGAATATCCAGGGTCTCCCCCGAGAAGAGGGGCTCCGCCGGCTCCGGTTCCGCGGGAAGGGGCATCTCCCCGGGAACAGGTTCTTCCTGCCCCCTGTTGAGAGGGTTATCGCCGCCGTGGATGGGAAGCGTCCGCAAATGGGTGAACCGGATACGGCCCTCCTCCACGAAGCGGGTGAGCCCCCACCCATCGCTCAGCCGGTAGAGCCGGCTCAGGGGGTTGTAAAAGAGATAGAATCCCCCGTCCCCGTCCAGGGTCAGGGACCAGGAATAGAGGCCGTAGGAGCCGAAGGTCAGCAGAAGGGGAAGGGTGAGGAACATGATCAGGAGCATCTTTTTTACGGGGTGCTTCACGGGCCTTCCTAAAACTGAAAATAGATAAAGGGCGCCATGCCCTCGGGGGCAAGAATTTGCAGGCCGATGAAACAGAGGGCCGAAGCGAGGGCCGCCGCCGGAGCGGAAAGACGGTTTATCGCCCTCTCGCCGGTTTTTTCCCACTTCTCCGGTACGTAATGGACCGCCAGGCCGATGAGGATAAGAACCAGGGTAAAGGGGCTGAGCAGGGTCGGGCCGCTACGGAGGGAGGCCAGTCCGGAAAAAAACTCCCCCGCCAGGGCGAAGTCGGAGGCCCGGAAGAAAATCCAGGCCCCCGTGACCACATGGAAGGTGATAAGGCGGCCCAGGATGAGTCCCAAGCCCTTGAGGGCTCTCTTGTCCAGAATCAGTCTTTCCCCTATGAGGCCTGTCCCGTGGATGATCCCCCAGAGGACGAAGTTCCATCCCGCCCCATGCCAGATTCCCCCCAGAAGCATGGTCAGGAAGAGGTTCCGGCAGGTCCTTGTCTTGCCTCCCCGGGAGCCTCCCAGGGGGATGTAGAGATAGTCCCGCAGCCAGGAGGAGAGGGATATGTGCCAGCGTCGCCAGAATTCCTGGAGGGTGGCTGACCGATAGGGTTTGTTGAAATTCTCCGGGAAGTGGAAGCCGAGCAGATTGGCGATCC
Source organism: Spirochaetaceae bacterium (assembly GCA_003246505.1). Taxonomy (GTDB): domain Bacteria; phylum Spirochaetota; class Spirochaetia; order DSM-2461; family DSM-2461; genus SZUA-368. Next base: position 2,811 of record QKAI01000218.1, read on the forward strand.
CTATGGCGATGTCGCTGTAGGCGCTGAAGTCACAGAAGATCTGGACTCCGTAGGCATAGGCCGCCATGAGCAGGGTCAGGGAGGAGTAATCCCCCGGCCTGAGGAAGGCCGGATCCACCAGGAGGGTGGCCAGGTAGTTGGCGATGACGATTTTTTTGAAGAGGCCCGAGAATATTTTCCGCAGGGCGAAACCGATATCCACGGAGGAGGGGTCCGGTGTCCGGTCTATCTGAGGCAGAAAGAGGTCGGACCGCAGGATGGGGCCCGCCACAAGCTGGGGAAAGAAGGAGATGTAGAGGAGAATATCCGCAAAGGAGCGCCTCTTCTCCGTATCCCCCCTGTAGACATCCACGATGTAGCTGATCCCCTGGAAGGTGAAGAAGGAGATTCCCACGGGGAGAACGATGCCCAGGGGTTTGAGAACCGGGCCGCCCCCCAGTAGGAGAACCCCGTTGTTGAGGGAGCGGATCAGGAAATCGGCGTATTTGAAAAAGAAGAGAAGCCCCAGATTGGCCGCCAGTCCCGCTATGAGAATCCCCCTGCGCCGGGCCCCCAGTCCGGTGAGCCAGTTTATAAGGGAAGACAGAAGGAGCAGGGGGACGAAACGGATGTCCCAGTAGCCGTAGAAGAAGTAGCTGGCCAGAATGAGGAGGCCCTTTCTGAGGGGGGCGTTTTTCCCCGTGATCCAGTAGAGGGGAAAGAGCAGAAAAAAGAATATGCCGAATTCAAGGGTGGGGAATAGCATCCGGCTGAATTATAGAACGGTTGTTCCGTATCATCAAGATTAATAGGGAAAAAGTTGGGACACCCCGTCCCTGATCCTTTCGAAGAGGAGAGCCCCCCCTTCGGCGGTGAGGTGGATGCCGTCCTCCCGGCGTAGGGAACCCCCGGCAAGAAAGCTCTCCGTATCCAGTTCGGCCACGGCGTAACGGCTGCATACCTCGTGGATCAGGGCCTGGAGATACTCCCTTTTAAGGCCCAGTTCCTCCGGAGCCACCGGGGGGATGGTGACCCAGAGCAGGGGGCCCTTTTTCCCGAGGGAGGTGATGAGATACTCCACCCGGGCCGTATAGAGGTACTCCCACTCCCTAGTCCCGAAGCGGTACTCCTTCCGGCCCCGGCTGTTCTGTCCGTCGTTCGTCCCCAGGATGATGACGTAGGCGTCGTATCCGCCGGTGCTCTCCCTGTCCGCAAAGGCGAGCCAGTCGAAGAAATCCCTCCGGGCCAGGCCGGAGGAGGAGACCCCCCGCACATCGAAGGACATGTCCCCCCCGTCCCGGTAATCTTCGGCCATTTCGGCCAGGCCCCGGGCATGGGAATCCCCGAGAATGAGGATATGGCGGGTATTCGTCTTCTCCGCCGCGGGAAGGGAAAGGATGAGGAAAAGGAAAAAAGTAGACAGATAAAGACCCTTTTTTTTCGCCGTTGCCATCGGTTAATAGTATCGGCGGAGCCGGTCTTTCCCTTGACAAATCATAATTCGCCCGTCTAAAATTGATCCGTGGCAAACGGCCATAGGAGTAATTATTGAATAACAGGCTCATGCTGGTTATTGAAGACCCCCAGGTACTGGGTCGGGTCTGCGGACCGAACGACTCGAACCTCAGGGAAGTGAGCGGTCTTCTGAACTCCCGGGTCTACACCCGGGGGAATGAAATTTTTCTCGAATCACCGGATAAAAACATATTTCCCCTTTTCAAGGATCTGATAGAGCAGATGGCGGACCGTTCCCTCAAGGGGAACCTGGATCCGGGCTATATCCGGTCCCTCTATAAAAGCCTTCACCCCGACGACGGGCTTGACCGGGGCGACTTTTCCAGCTGCCGCATAAAGATACCCGGTTCGGACAATGAGCTTTACCCCTTTAACGACAAGCAGGCCTCCCTTATCCGCATGATGGAGGAGAGGGATATGGTCTTCGCCGTGGGGCCCGCCGGTACGGGCAAGACCTATCTCGCCATCGCCCAGGCCCTCAAGGAAGTGCTTACCAAGAAAAAGCGAAAGATCATACTGACCCGCCCCGTGGTGGAGGCGGGGGAGAGCCTGGGATTTCTGCCCGGGGATCTGGAACAGAAGCTCAACCCCTACCTGAGGCCCCTTTACGACGCCATGGAGGATCTTCTCCCCAATGACCTGCTGGTGCGGATGAACGAGAATAATCTCTTCGAGGTGTCCCCCCTGGCCTACATGAGGGGAAGGAGCCTCAAGAACTGCTTCATCGTTCTCGACGAAGCCCAGAATACCACCCAGTCCCAGATGAAGATGTTCCTGACCCGCATGGGGGAGGGAAGCAAGGCCATCATCACCGGCGATGTGACCCAGATCGATCTTCCCTCCCGCAAGAAATCCGGACTGATCCACGCCTGCCGCATCCTTAAGGATATCGACGATATCGGATTCTGCTACTTCGACAAGACCCACGTCATTCGGAGTCCCCTTGTCAAAAAGATTATAGTTGCCTATGAGTCGGAAGAAAACTAATCCGGAGGATCGGGAAAACCGCTTGAGAAACATCCTATGTCCCGGGATTGATCCGGTGTGGACCAGGAAACCGGTGCGCCGGGCGTTTCTTTCCGTCTATCTCATCTCCCTCGCCATGATACTCCTGGGGGATAACTATATCTACCTGAGGCAGATACGCAACGGGGACAGCCTCCAGATCGGCGATATCGCCGAGGAGGATATCTTCGCCAGCCAGTCCTTCCGCTACGTAGACAGGGACGGGACGGAAAGGCTTACCTCCCTGCGGATGGCCTCGGTGAACGGTATCTTCGTCCGTCAGGAGGGGATTACCCGGGAAATACTGGGGGACATCGAGTCCTTCGCCGACCAGTTCGACCGCCTCGCCTCAGAGGGGGCAGGTACGGCCTCCTTCCTGGCCCTGGGATTTCCCCTGGGGGCGGATCAGATTACCTTTCTCCTGGAAGGGGAGTTATACCGGAAGATTTTCCGCCTCACCACCGAAGTGTGCACCTTCATTTTGAACAAGGGTTACTTCAATCTGCTCGGATACCGGGACGATCCTTCCTACGGTTCGGGGGTGGTGGAAGTGGTCGGAACGGAGGGGGACGGCATCAGGACAACCCTTCCGGCGGAATCCCTGCTGAGCCCCTCTAACCTCTCCCCCTATGTGGAGTCAACCCTCAAGGCCCGTGGGCTGGAGAACGGGGAACTGACCATCGCCCAGGCCATGGTGAATTTCTTTCTCAAGGAGAACTGCTACTTCAACGAGAAGATGACCGCCCAGAAGCGGGACCAGGTCCTGACGGGCATCGAACCGGTCTACGTCAATGTGGAGGGGGGAGAGAAGATTGTGGGCCTGGGAGAGGTGGTCACCTCCCAGGTCATGCAGAAGCTCGAAGCCTACCGGGACCAGATCGGCCGATTCAAGATCATCCCCCTCTTCAAATCGATAACCTATCTTTCGGGGCTGATTCTGCTGGCCTTTCTCCTGATCTGCCATCTGCCCATTGAGATTGGTAAAACCAAGAATTTCCTGCTCGTGGTTTGGAGCTTTCCCTTTTTCCTGTTCATCCTGATCCTCTTTGAGCGGATCGTACACTTCGAATCCCTCCGGTTCCATGCCCTTCTCATTCCCACGGGGCTTTTCACCCTCCTCGTATCCCAGCTGGTGACCTCCCGGAAAGGGGTCATGATCTACGCTTTCCTCCTCTCCCTGCTGGCTTTCTTTATCAGCGGACTGGACGCCCATGTCTTCCTCTACTCCCTCATCACCGGCATGACCGGGACCCTGGTCCTGACGGGGGGGGAAAAGCGCATCGACATTCTCAAATCGGGCATCTGGCTGGGGTCGGTCAATCTGGCGGTGATCCTCTATTTCGATATCATTGACGGGAACTCCCTTCCCCTGACCGTTCTGGACGGGTCCCTGGGATTTTTCTCTGGCATTGTCTACTCCCTGCTCGTCCTCTCCCTTCTGCCCCTCTTCGAGCACTTCATGAACTCCTGCACCGCCTACCGGCTGGCGGAACTGGCCAATCTGAACGAGCCCATACTCAAACGTCTTTTCATTCAGGCCGCCGGGACCTATGTCCACTCCATTAACGTGGCCTATATGGCGGAGCCCGCCTGCGAGGCCATCGGGTGCAACTCCCTTCTGGCCCGGGTGGCCGCCTACTACCACGATATAGGCAAAATGGACCAGCCCGAGTATTTCATCGAGAACCAGAAAGAGGCGAACAAGCACGACGAGCTCAAGGCCAATCTCTCCGCCGCAGTCATCAAGGCCCATGTGAAGCTGGGCGTGGAGAAGGGGAGGGAGATGAACCTGCCCGAGGAGGTCATCGCCATAATCGGGCAGCACCACGGCACCAGCGTGATCCGCTACTTCTACGACAAGGCGGAGAAGGAGATGAAGGAGTCGGGGAAGTCCTCTGTCAACAGGGAGGATTATTGCCACTACGGCCCCCGTCCCCAGAGCAAAGAAGCCGCGGTGGTCATGATGGCCGATACCATAGAGGCCGCATCCCGCACCCTCAAGAAGCCGAGCCGGGCCAAGCTGGAGAAGTTCGTCTGGGATCTGATCATGAACAGGCTGCAGACGGGGGAGCTGAACGATTCGGGGCTGACCCTGAACGAGCTGGAGAAAATCAAGGAGAGCTTCGTCCACGTTCTCGTGGGCCATTTCCATACGCGCATCGAATACCCCGATCAGAATCAGGAGGAAAACCAGTGAAACCGGAAATCGATCTTGTCATAGAGGACGGGGTCAGCGTCCCCTACGAGAAGGAGCTCTTCGCCTATCTGGAAAAACTGGTGGCCGACCTGGGGGAACCGAACTGGGAGATGTCCCTGACCATTTGCGATAACGCCACAATCGCCGGACTGAACGGGGAATTCCGCGGCAAGGAGGGGCCCACCGACGTGCTGACCTTCGTCATGGAGGAGGGGGAGGGGAGCGAGCTCTTCTTTCCCGATCCCACGGGGCATCACAGCGTGGGGGATATCGTGGTGTCCCTGGAAAAAGTAAAAGAAAACAGCCATGAACTGGGAATTCCCTATGAAGAAGAGCTTAAGAGAGTGATACTTCACGGTGTTCTGCACTTGAAAGGAATGACCCATGAAGGGTATGATTGGGAGGAGGGAATGCTCAAGGTGCAGGAAGAACTCCTGGAAAATTATAAAGATATCAGGTTTGCGGAGGAAAATGAAACTTTTTTGGACTAGAAAACGGTCTTCCCGGGATGGGGATATGGTGGACCATGAAGCCCTGGAGGATTTGAACGGAGAGGAAAGGGAGATGATCCGGGGGATCGTCGAACTCTCCGAAACATCGGCCAAGGAGATCATGGTTCCCCGGATCGATGTCGTTTTCATACCCGAGGATCTTCCCTACGACGATCTGATCGCACGCATTCTGGAAACGGGTCACTCTCGTTTTCCCATATACAGGGAAACCATCGATGACGTTTCGGGCATCCTCTACGTCAAGGACCTGCTCATCCACATTATACGGGGGAACGTCATCTCCATTCCCAATATCATGAGAAAGGCCTATTTCGTGCCGGAGAGCATGAAGCTTGATGTGCTCCTGAGGGAGCTGAAGGAGCGCAAAGTCCATATCGCCGTGGCGGTGGACGAATACGGCGGCACTTCGGGGATGGTCTTCATGGAGGACATCATCGAAGAGATCGTGGGCGATATACAGGATGAATTCGATAATGAGGACGAGGACATGGTCCAGATATCCGACAGCAGCTGGCTCTGCGACGCCCGGCTGAATATGGAGGATATCAACGATAAAATGGGCTGGACCCTGCCCACGGAGGATTACGATACCCTGGGGGGCTTCGTCTTCAGCCTCTTCGGGAAAATCCCCGTGCGTAACGAAAAAATTGTCTGGGACAAATACAGCTTCATCATACAGTCCGTGGACGGTCACAAGATAAAGAAAATCAAGATAGAATGGGATGGTACAGTCGGGAGTGAAGAGAGTTAGGCCGCCTATCGCCGTCATACTTTTCCTGGCAGCTCTGCCCCTTTTCTCCCAGGACAGGGAGGCCATTGACCTTTTCCGTCAGGGACAGGGCGCCCTCCGCCGTCAGGATTATTACGGGGCCATCGATTATCTTCAGGAAGCCCTGAGGAAGAACCCCGCCTACCTTGACGTCATTCTGGCCCTGGCCGACGCCTACTTCCGCCTGGAAGAGTACGAGGAGGCCTACGGCTACATTGAAAAGGCCGCCCTCTACGGCAAGAACGATATCGGATTGATCAACATGAAGGCGCGCATTCTGGTAGGAAGGGAGGAGCTTCCCGCAGCGGAGGCGCTTTTTCGCTCCGTTCTGGCGGAGGAGCCGAACAATCTGGAGGCCAATCTGGGTCTGGCGGAGATAGCCCTCCTGAGGGGCGACGGAAAGAGGGGGGAGGAGCAGTACCGCAGAAGCCTGGTCCTGGCCCCGGAAAGCCGCCGGGCCCTTCTCTCCCTGGCCCTGCTCTATGACCGGGAAGGCAATCCTTCGGAGGCGGAAAAATACCTGGATCTGGCCCTGACCTATCATTCCCGGGACCCGGAGGTGTACATCGCCCTGGCGGAGCACTACCTCCGGACGGGGGACGTGGAGCGGGCGGCCTATTTCGCGGGAAGCGGTTCCCGGATCGCACCGGACCGGGCGGCGCCCTTCCGGCTTCTGGGGCAGGCTTTCATGGAGGAGGGGAAGTGGTCCGAAGCGGTGGACCCCCTCATCAACGCCCTCTCCAAGAATCCCGCCGATATCCCCCTCCTTTACATGCTCTCCCGGTGCTATATCGAGCTCTCCATGGATCAGGCCGCCCTGAAGCTGCTGGACAAGGCCCTCAAGCTGGATCCGGAGAATGAGATCGTCCGCATCACCATGGAGCAGTTCCTCATTAACAATCCCTCCACATCGGCGACCCAGAGGGGCGACCTTTCCGCCTATCACCGGGAAAGGGGGCAGGATTTTGAGAACTCCCTCTACTACGAGAAAGCCTATACGGAGTACCGGAGAAGCCGGTGGATCGATCCCTACGACTGGGAGGGATGGCAGCTGTACGGAAAGATTTTCAAACTCCTCGGATATCCGGGGAAATATCTGAACACCCTGCAGGCCATGAAGGAGAGCGGCTACGGTGAGCCGGATTTCCTGGAGAAGCTTCGCATACTGGAACACCGTAAGGTAAAGGACCTGGGCGACGAATGGGGGGTGGACCAGTTCAGCCTGGAGGGCTTTCCCTACTCCCTGGCCCTTTACACGAACTTTTCCGACCGTTTGGTCCATACGGGATCGGAGCTGGTCCTCTCGGACTATCTGAAATATATCATGCTCCGGAATCTCTCCCTGAATCCGGAACTGGGGTCCCAGATCCGCACCTTTTCGGAAGCCTTTTCCGATGCCCGGGCCCGGGGAACGGACTATTTCCTCATCCTCGATTATTCGGAGACGGAAAGAACCTTTCTCTGCCGGGCCGAGATCTATCTGACCTCCACCGGATCCCGGACCGGGGAATTCACTGTCATGAGAACGGGCAAGAACCGGATCGCCCTGGCCATGGGGAAAATGGCCGATGACATAGGGGCTTCCCTTATTCCCCGGGCGAAGGTGATTCGCCTGGAAGGGGACAGGCTGATTCTGGGGCTGGGCCGTTTCCAGGGCATGGCCCCCGATTCACGGGCCCTGCTCTTCAAGAAGGGATCGGTCAGTCTGATTTCGGGAGGGGAGGGGATCCATTACGGCAAGGACGATCTGCTCGGCGGCGTGACCGTAACCCGGGTGGACGAGGAGCTCTCCCTGGGCGAGGTGGAGCGTTATGCCCTCTTTGATCTCATAAGCACCGGGGACGAGCTCTATTTCCTGCCTCTTCCCGAGGGGGACTCGTCCGGAACCGCCCCCTCCGACGACGGTCCGGCCGGGCAGCCCTTCCCCATCGACGGGGAACTGAAAAGCCAGCTCCTCCGGCTTAATTAAGGGCTTCCCCTTGACCGGAGCCTTTTATTAATTATATTTTAACAATAAGATAAAAAAATACTGTATGAGGTAAACGCCCCGCCTTTCCGTGGGGTATAAAGGAGATGAAATGGCTGTAAAGACGGTTAAAGATCTAGATCTTAAGAACAAGAAAGTTCTGATCAGAGTGGATTTCAACGTTCCCCTCAAGGAGGGGAAAATCACCGATGACACCCGGATGCAGAGTGCCCTTCCCACGCTCAAATACATTCTGGGCCAGGAGGGAGCCTCCCTCATCGTCATGAGCCATCTCGGCCGCCCCAGCACCGCCAGGGAGCCGGAGCTGAGCATGTCCCTCCTCAAAGCGCATCTGGCCGACCTTACCGGCGCTGTCGTGAAAATGGCACCCGACGTCATCGGCGACGAAGTTAAGGCCATGGCCGACGGCCTCAAGGCCGGAGAAATCCTTCTTCTTGAAAATACCCGTTACTACAAGGAAGAGACCAAGAATGATCCCGCCTTCGCGGAAAAGCTGGCTTCCCTGGGTGACGTTTACGTCAACGACGCCTTCGGCGCCGCCCACCGGGCCCACGCTTCCACGGAGGGGGTGACGAAATATCTGCCCTCCTGCGCCGGCTTCCTCATGGAGAAGGAGTGCCAGTTCTTCGACAGGGTTCTGGAAAATCCGGAAAAGCCCATGGTCGCCATCATCGGCGGCGCCAAGGTCTCCTCCAAGATCAGCGTACTCGAATCCCTCCTGGATAAGTGCGACACCTTCGTCATAGGCGGAGGCATGGCCTATACCTTCCTCAAGACCAGGGGAAAGGCAATCGGCAAATCCCTTTTCGAAGAGGATTTCCTTGAAACGGCCGCTTCCTTCCTCAAGAAGGCCGAAGCTCAGGGAACCACGGTAATCCTCCCCATGGACCATGTGGTGGCCTCTGAGTTCAGCGAAAACGCCACCCCGGAAGCGGTGGATTCCGAGGACGTGCCCGAGGGCAAACTGGCCATGGACGTGGGACCCAAGACGATTGCCGCCGTAAAGGCCAAGATCGCCGAGGCTAAGACCGTGGTCTGGAACGGCCCCATGGGCGTTTTCGAGTTCGACGCCTTCGCCAAGGGAACCGAGCAGGTGGCCAATTTCGTGGCCGCCTGTCCCGGCATCACCGTGGTGGGGGGGGGCGATTCCGTGGCCGCCGTGAACAAATTCAAGCTGGGTGACAAAATCGACCATGTATCCACCGGCGGCGGCGCTTCCCTGGAATACCTGGAGGGAAAAGCCCTTCCCGGCGTGGTGGCTCTTAAGAAATAAGAGATTCGTCTAGTCAGTATCATATTATTGTGTTACAATACTGCAGCTCCGCCTTGGGGCTGCGCTTTTTAGTGAGGTAAGAAATGAGAGAATATCTGATCGCGGGAAACTGGAAAATGAATAAGACCCCCAGCGAGGCCGCGGCTCTGGCCAAGGAGATCCTTCCCCTGGTTAAGAACAGCACCAGCAAAGTCATGGTCGCTCCCTCCTTTGTCTGCATACCCGCCGTGGCGGAAGTCATCAAGGGATCCAATATCATCCTGGCCGCTCAGAACATGGCCACCGCTACCGAAGGCGCCCACACGGGAGAAACCTCCGTTCTCATGCTCAAGGAGCTGGGTGTGGAAGTTGTCATCCTGGGACACTCCGAGAGGAGACATATCTACGGAGAGACCAATGAGATGATTAACGAAAAGGTTAAGCTTGCCCTGGCCAACGGCCTGAAGGTCGATCTCTGTATCGGTGAGCTTCTGGAAGAGAGGGAAGCGGGCAAAGCCGAGGCTGTTTGCTACGAACAGCTGGAAAAGGGTCTGGCCGGCCTCTCCAAGGCGGATATGGCCAATGTCATGATCGCCTACGAACCGGTTTGGGCCATCGGTACCGGCAAGACAGCCACCCCCGCCGATGCGGAAGCCATCCACGCGGCCTGCCGCGGCAAGATCGCTCAGCTCTTTGACGAGGCCACCGCCCAGGCTACCAATATCCAGTACGGCGGCTCCGTTAAACCGGACAATGTTAAGGAACTCATGGCCATGGAGAATATCGATGGAGGCCTTATCGGCGGCGCGTCCCTTACGGCTCCCTCCTTTGGTGCTCTTGCCAATTTTGATAAATAAAATATCATACTGGCGGAACTCTTCTCCGGGAGGGTTCCGCTTTTTATAAAAAAGATAAGGAGTCCCCCCGTGGGACACCTTCAGGAGTTATAATGGGTGTACTTGGTGTAGTTTTATTTGTTCTTTATGTTATCGATGCCGTCCTTCTGGCATTTTTCGTTCTGATTCAGGATGAACAGGGCGATTCCCTGGGGGGGATTTTCGGCGGGGGAAGCAATACGGCTTTCGGCGCCTCCTCTTCCAATGTCCTGGTTAAGATTACCCGGATCTTGGGTGTCCTCTTTCTCGTCCTATCCCTCACCGTAGCCTTTTTCCTCAAATCCGAGAACAGTGATAACGTTATCGGCGAATCCAGAATCCTCAGCGAAAGCGCCGCCGACGGCGCGTGGTGGGAGAGCGATGCGGTCGTTCCCTCCAGCGATAAGGGATCCGAACTGGTTATACCCCAGGACTGAAAGGCCGGGGAGAGATAATGAGAGTAGCCGTTGTTTATTTTGAAAAGGAAAAGGGCCGGGTTTCAGAAGTTGCCGAAGCGCTGGCCCACGGCATAGGAGAACAGGGACATGACGTGAAAGTCGTCAACGCCCTGCTCGATACCAATGTCAAACTGACTATGTACGAATACATCGCCATAGGTACGGCGCCTCTTTCCCCCTTCAGTAAGAAGCTTGATGGCTCCCTGGAAACCTTTGTTAAGAATGCCGGTACCGTAACGGGCAAGAGGTGCTATGCCTTTGTCCTTAAGAAGGGTTTTCGGACATTCGGGGTTCTTCAGGGCCTCATGAAGCTTATTGAGAAGGAAGGGGTGATTCTTAAGACTTCCGACATCATCAACTCTAAGGAAGAAGCCGCCTATATCGGCAAAAAGCTTCACATCTCAAAGTAAAGGTTAATAAATGAAAAAATCCGCCCTTCTGGTAATTCTATTTACCCTTATTGCACAGATTTTCGGCCAGACCTTGGCCGACAGACCCGTGGCTGTCGTGAAACTGCATAAGACAGAAGTCCTTCCCCAGACGAAATTCCGCCGCTATGAGCAGACCATGAAAATGCAGAAGAAGGGAGTGGATTTGACCTTGGATGAGAAAAAGCAGCTTCTCGATGTACTCATCAACCAGCTGCTGGTACGGCAGGACGCGGCAAAACTGGGGATATCCGTAAGTGATGAGGAAGTCCTCCCCGCGGCTATGCAGGGCCTTTCCATGGAACTTCAGCAGATGGGGCAGATTCCGGCGGGAGCTGTCCTGACCGATCCGGAACAGTTTAAGAAGCTGCTTGTGGAAAACGGCCATGATTACGATCTTTACCTGGAGAATACCAGAAACAGCCTTCTTATCGAAAAATACATAACCCAGACCCGGCGAAATGATTTTGACAGTCTTCCCGCGCCGGACAGCAAAACTATCGAGGAATTTTACAATCAGAATATAGCCCAGTTCGCCCAGCCCGAATACGTGATGGTCAGTCAGATCTTCTTCGCCGTGAAAACCGGAGACGACAAGGCCTCTGTCAAGAAGAAGGGGGAGGACCTCTTCCGCAAAATCACAGGCGGCCAGATCTCCTTTGACGATGCGGTCAAGGAGAACGGGGACGACTTCCCTTTCACCAAGATTAAGGGGCAGCCCTTTACCGTGGCCCGGGCTGATGCTCAGGCCGCTAAATACTTCGGGCAGGCCTTTACCAACGAGCTTTTCGCCGGCAAGGAAGTCTCGCGGATCTACTTTATGGAGTCGGCGGTTGGCTTTCATATCGTGAAGATAGCCGATCATAAGCAGGCCAGTGTCCTGGGGGTGGATGACAGAATCAATCCCATGCAGGAAATAACAGTCCGCACCTATCTTTCCCAGATCATTATGAATCAGATGCGGCAGCAGCTCTATGCCAGACTTCAGCAGGAAGTGGTTCAGGATTTGAGGAGCCGCTCGGAAGTCAATACCTTTGAGGACGCTCTTTAGTTTATGGCAAACCGTCATCAGGGGAGAATCCTCGCCTTTCAGGCCCTGTACGGCTGGGAAATGACCGGAAATGATTTGGAGAGGGTTTTTGAGTTCGAATGGCTCAGGGAGAATCCCGGTGAGGATACCCTGCTTTTCGCCAGGCTTCTTATTTCCGGGGTGATACAGAATTCCGATCGGATAGATGAAAAAATCAAGAAACACCTTCTAAAATGGGATTTCAACCGTATTTCAAGGGTGGATCTGGCCATTATGCGGCTGAGCGTCTTTTCCCTTCTATTTCAGAAGGATATACCCGCCCGGGTCGTCATAAACGAAGCCATAGAAATAGCCAAGGAATTTGCCGCCGATGACTCCTACAAATTTATAAATGGTGTCCTTGATGGAATAGCAAAATCCGTTCTATAATAAAATATGACTGACAAAAAGGGCAGGATCATTTTAACACTATTAGCGGTCTTCCTCTTTTTGTTAGCCCTGGCTCTGGGGCTTTTTCTTTTTTATCACCCCATCACTCCCGTGGAATCAATTAACTACTATTTCACCCAGTCCGATGCGTTTTACGGGAATGGTAATTTCCGTCGTTCCCGGGAGATGCTGGAAAGGGCGACCTCCTTCACAAAGGGTCGTACGGACTGGCTGAGGATCATTAAAAGGGCCTACCGACTATCCCGGGAAACGGGTGACTGGGAGATATACCGGATCTATGCGGAAAGAGCGGTCAAGCTCTATCAGGGGAATGAGGAGATGTGGAGCTATTATCTTACCTCCCTTCTCTGGACGGGCAAATTCGAAAAGGCTCTGAAGTACGAGGACCGCCTCAAGCAGGAGGACTACGCCTCAATCGAAGCGGAGATCCGGCTGACCCGGGAGAGTTTGAACATAGATCAGAATGCCGTACCTTACAGGGGAGTGCTCAATCGGCTCTACTGGGAGCGGGATGCGGAATTCTATGAACTCATAGGCGGAATTGCCGGACTGGACGATCTGAAAATCGATGCGCTCATGCTGTGGATGGGATTGGGGGAGAAGGAAAAAGCCCGGGCGGCGGCCCTCTCCCTGAGCCATCCCGAGGATTATCCCCAGATCCTCGGCCTTTTCTATTGGGACCTGAAGGATTGGAAGAATGCCCTTACCTATCTTTCACTGCAGAACAGGCGTGATGAAAATAACCAGAATCGGCGTTGGACCCTTAACAACATGCTGGGGGACGGTTATTTCCTGACCGGGGACTGGGAGAGGGCGGAATACCACTATCTCACCTCCCTGGAGATCAAGGAAGAGGATAACTGGCGGCCCTATGTCAACAGGGCTATGCTCTATGAACAGAAAAAGTACTACAAGGAGGCCTCCCATATCATTCTGGAGGCTTTGGGTAAGTACTCCCGGGTCAGGGAGGTGGTCCTCTACTTTCTGGATAACTGGCAGGACACCTTTCCCGTGCGTTCGGAGAGGGTGGTCTATTCCTATCTTCAGGAGCATCCCGACGATGTGGAGGTCCGTTTGAAGCAGATATCCGCTTTTCCGGAGGAGATGACCCCCGAAGGTTACCGGGCTTTCCTGTGGGAGCTTTTCAACGGAAACAGCGGAAATACGAAGGTTACCGGTTACCTGCTCTGGTATATGGCCGTTCTGGGCGATTTCCAGAGCATGCAGGTCATATTGGAGAGGCATGAAAGGGCAGTGGGGAAGAGGCCCGATAACTATCCCCTCTATGAGGCATTGATCAGGGTTTTGAAGAGACCGCAGGATCCGGCGGGAGCCCGGGCTATACTGGAAGCTTACTATAATGAGACCGGTGACCGGTTCGGAGCCTGGAATCTGGCCGTTCTTCTGGAACAGGAGGGAAGGACGGAGGAAGCGAATAACTTGAAAAAGAAGGCGGGTTTACAGTGATAACGATAAAGAATGAAGCTCAGATCGGAGCTCTTAAGGAGTCCGGAGCCATACTGGCGGATATCTTCCGGGTGCTGAAGGATTTTATCAAGCCCGGAGTCACTCCGGCGGAAATTGATCAGCTGGTAAGGAAAATCCTCAGGGAGAAGGGGGCAGAACCCTCATTTCTGGGATACAGCGGATATCCGGCTGCGGTTTGTACGGCGGTTAACGAACAGGTGATCCACGGAATCCCCGATTCCACGCCCCTGAAAGAGGGGGATATCATAGGATGCGATATCGGCGTCACCTACAAGGGGATGATCAGCGACGCGGCACGCACCTACCCGGTGGGGCGAATCTCCCCGGAGGTTCAGAAGCTGCTGGATGTAACCAAGAAAGCTCTTATGGAAGGGATCGCCGCCATTAAGCCCGGCAGCAGGGTCAGGGATATTTCGAAGGCGGTTACCGCTGTCATCGAACCCCACGGCTACGGCATCGTCCACTCCTTTTGCGGGCACGGTGTTGGCTTTGAAGTGCATGAGGAGCCCCAGATCCCTAATAATTATCCCTCCCGGGGAAAAAATCCCCGGCTTAAGCCGGGGATGGTCCTGGCCATAGAGCCCATGGTGAATCTTGGAACGGCGGAGGTGGAGATTCTTGAGGACGACTGGACCGTGGTCACCGAGGACGGTTCCCTTTCGGCCCATTTCGAACATACGGTGGTGGTCACCGAAACCGGCGCGGATATCGTGACGGGGAGTCTGGACTGATGGATGCGAAAAAAGCCAACACCCTTCTGCTGATGCTAGTATCTTTCCTCTCCGGTGCCCTTATTATTCTGCTCTGGCAGTCCGGGGTGAAGAGTCTCCCCGTAGCCTTCGCGGCGCCGAATCGTTCCGAAGCCTTTGACCAGATGCAGGACCTCTTCCGGTCCGTAGCGGCGGAGAACCTGCCTGTGGTCGTGGAGATCGATGTGCTGAATACGAAGGAAGCCGGCCAGGAGATGTCCGAAGCGGTTCCCTGGGATGACTTCTTCTCCGCCCCGGACAGTTCCGTGCCCCGGGACAAATTCGACTTTTACGGCCTCGGCTCCGGGGTTATCGTTAAAAGGGTCGATTCCCGGTACTATGTCATCACCAACTATCACGTGGTGGGCGATTCCGATCAGATTCAGCTGACTCTTTACGACGGGCGGGTGTATCCCGCTGTCAAAGTGGGAACCGATATCCGCAAGGACCTGGCCCTGGTCTCCTTTGAGACGGAGGACGGGGACATCATGGTGGCAAGCCTGGGAAACTCGCGGGAGCTTTACGTGGGGGACTGGGTCATGGCGATCGGCAATCCCCTGGGATACGAATCCTCCGTAACCGCCGGTATCATTAGCGCCCTGGGCAGGGAGGACGGACCGGACGGGAACATCAGCGATTTCATCCAGACCGACGCCTCCATCAATCAGGGAAACTCCGGGGGAGCCCTGATTAACATGAAGGGTGAGGTCGTCGGAATAAACTCCTGGATCAGCACCTCCACGGGGGGGTCCATGGGGCTGGGATTCAGTCTTCCCATAAACAATGCCCTCAGTTCCATAGACGATATCATCGCCTATGGAAAGCCCCTATACGGCTGGCTCGGTGTCAGCATGGGGGATGCCACGGCCCAGCTCTCCGAAGAGATCGGCCTGAGCGCCGACCGGAGGGGTGCCTATATCTACCAGGTCTTTATAGGATCACCCGCCTGGAACGGGGGGGTAAGGGCGGGGGATTTCATCTATTCCCTGAACGGCCAGCCCATCAGGAACCGCAAGGAACTGACCTATCTCATAGGCGAGATCGATCCGGGTGAGACCGTTCCCCTGGGGGTTTACCGTGCCGGTAGGGATATAGCCCTGACAGTCACCATAGAGAACAGGGACGACGAGGATCAGGTAAGCGCCCGTAACAGTCTCGCCTGGCCGGGGATTACCCTTCTCCCCCTGAACGAGAAGGTAAAGAGCGCCCTGAAACTGGATGAATCCTATACGGGGGTCATCGTGGAGGATACCTATGCCAAGACCCCCTTTCAGATGGCCGGTCTTCAGATCGGGGATATCATCCAGTCGGTCAACGGGAATCCCGTAAACAGCCTGAACGATTTTTACGGGGAGATAGGAATGTTATCGGTCAACATTTTTAATCTGAAGATAAAGAGAATCACCGACAGGGTGAATGAATTGGAAATACTGGTTCAGAGGGAGAATTATGGCGAATAAACAGTTTTTGCCCTACGACGTGGTCAGAAATGACGCGCTTAAGCTGGCGGCTTCCATATACAGGGAAGGCTTCATTCCCGATGTGATTTACATCCCCCTGCGGGGCGGCGCCTACATGGGCAACGTGATCAGCGAATTTTTCAAGCTCGCCGTGGACAGGAAAAAGCCGGTTTTCTATGCCGCCGTCGTCGCCCGGTCCTATACGGATATCCATGAAAGCGATCAGATCATGATCGACGGATGGACCTACGATCCCCAGTATCTGCGCAAGGGGGACAAGATTCTCTTCGTGGACGATATCTTTGACAGCGGCAAGACACTGAACTATCTGGTGGATGTGATCCTGCAGCGGGGCCTGCCCCGGGAGGACGTGAAAGTAGCCGTGCACGACTATAAGGATGTGCGCTACGGGGAGCGGAAGAATAACCACCTGGACGTGCAGCCCGACTACTGGTGCCGCAAGTTCGTTATCGAAAAGCCGGAGGACAATCTCTGGATCCACTACATGAGCCATGAGCTGGTGGGGCTGAGCGATGAGGAGCTGGAAAAGCACTATTACAGTGCGGATCCGGAGCTCCGGGATGTATTCAGTCTGGTAAGGAAATAAAAAAAAGCGCCCCGGGGCGCTTTTTTTTATTCCTGGGTCCACTCGCTTGAGGAACTTGACAGGGTCCAGATGCCGGTGGAGCTGGCGGCAATGGCCTTGTTGCTGCCTCCGTTTGTGATCATGGAGATCGCATAGACATAGGAGTCGATGAGATCGCTGCTCTCGTAGTTGTCATCGTCGGCGAAGGAATCGCTGTTCGTGGAGAGGGAGAGGCTATTGACCGTTCCTACGCCTAGAAGGACATAACTCTCGTCGATGCTAGTGTAGTAATCCCCGACGGCGCAGGCAACAACTTTATCTTCCCCTGAAATATAGCTGAAATCACTCAGGTAGTAGTCGATGCCGTCGTCCTCATGCCAGGTGGCATCTGGAGTTCCGGCTCCGCCTGTCACATTAATATATTTGTAGAATAAATTGAAGGTCGAACCGCCGGATGAGTAATCGCTGCGAGTACTTAGTAATAGAACACCATAGGAATCACCCGTAATATAAGACACGGCCTGGAAGTAATGGCCAGAGGAAGGGGTGTCCGTATTGTCCGTACTGAAGTTGTCGCTGGAATAATGAAGCACTCCGCCGCTCTCGAGGCTGTCAGAATCGGTATTCGTAATGACCCACATATCCTGATTAGCGCCAAAGGCGACTCCCTTGGTTGTTGCGGGAAAGTCATTAAGATCAAGGACGCTGGAGCCGAAATCGGATTGAATATCCAAATCATCGGTCGGAGAATCTGAAACATAAAGGTCGGACTGGATTATTCGGGGTAAATCATCGCTGTCATACTGGAACTCAACCCGGTTCATAGCTATTCGTGGATGGGTTGTATTAATCTCATCCGAATAAATTTGAAGCCAGACATAATCACC
>QKAI01000340.1 GCA_003246505.1 Spirochaetaceae bacterium
ATATACCCTGGGTTTTACCTATACCCTAACCCAACTTTTTAGTGGTATATGCACTCGATTATTGATGACCAACGGAACAGGATAGGGGGATCCCGGCGATATAGCCGCTTTCCTGAATCGGGAGAGGACTAAGAAGCTGGAGCAGAAGATGCGATCCTCCGAATCCCTCACAAAAAAAGCTGGTCACCGTGGCCTGCATGATGGCCGTGGACCGGTCCATGGCCCAGGGCCGCCCGGTCCGCGTCGCCGAAATCCTGCGGGAGAACGGCCTGGGAGAGCTGGCTTCCTAGGGGCGTTCCGCCATGTCCGGATTTTCCTGAAAAGGGTCCGTTTCTGTCTCAATTTCGCTATACCCTTTCAGGGAAAAGCGCTATCTTTCACCAGGATGTCCGAGGTGATATGACAAAGGATCTGACCGGGGGAAGACCCCTGATTCGCATACTGGAATTTTCCCTGCCCGTCCTGTACGGCAGCCTTTTCCAGCAGTGCTACAATGTGGTTGATACGGTGATTGTGGGAAGAAGCCTGGGGGTCGGCGCCCTGGCGGCGGTCGGTTCCACGGGCTCTCTGAATTTTCTGATTCTCGGCTTCTGCATCGGCGTCACATCCGGATTCGCCCTGCCCGCGGCCAGGTATTTCGGAGCCCGGGATTACAGCCGTATGCGGCGGTCCGTTTACAACGGTGAGAGACTGGCCCTGTCCGTAGCCGTTATCGTGACGGCGGCTATGGTGCTGTTCTGCCGCCCCCTGCTCATTATTATGGGGACTCCTCCGGATATCGCGGACAGGGCCTTCTCCTATATCCGCATCATCTTCGCCGGTATCCCCCTCCTCATCCTCTTCAACATGGTTTCCTCCCTGCTGCGGGCCGTGGGGGACAGCCGCACCCCCCTGTTGTTCCTCCTTGCCTCCTCCCTCCTGAATATCTTCCTGGATCTGCTCTTCATCCTCGTTTTTCGCTGGGACGTGGGGGGAGCGGCTCTGGCCACGGTCATTTCCCAGGGCCTCTCCGGCATCGCCTGCCTGGTCTACATGCGCCGCCGGTTCGCCATTCTGAAGCTCCTGCCCGGGGACAGGGTGAGGGACAGGGGCCTCCAGGCCGAACTGATCGCGGCGGGGCTGCCCATGGGACTCCAGTACTCCATCACCGCCGTGGGGGCCCTGGTCCTGCAGATCTCGGTCAATGGCCTGGGTTCGGGCGTAGTGGCTTCCGTCTCCACGGCGCAGAAAATCCAGATGTTCCTCTGCGCCCCCTTTGATGCCCTGGGAACGACCATGGCCACCTTCGGGGGACAGAACACGGGGGCGAGGGCCTGGGGGCGGCTGAGGAGGGGAGTCAGGGACAGTTCTCTGCTCGGTGCGGCCTATTCGATACTGGCTCTGGGGATACTGATTCCCTTCGGCGGGCACATGGGAATGCTCTTCCTGCCGTCGGGGGAGACGGAAATCCTGGGTCAGATCCACCGGCTGCTCGTCTACAACGGATCCTTTTTCCTTCCCCTGGCCCTGGTGAACATTGTCCGCTTCATGATTCAGGGCATGGGATTCAGCGGATTCGCCCTATTCGCCGGCCTCTTTGAGATGATCGCCCGGACGGGGGTAGGGCTGCTGGCCGTTCCGGCATGGGGCTTTGATGCGGTCTGCCTTGCCTCACCCGCCGCCTGGGTGTTGGCCGATCTTTTCCTGATTCCGGCCTTCTTCGTCTGTCTCAAAAGACTGGAATCGACTCCGGACGGTTTGCTGCAGATCGCCTGATCAGGCATTTGACTTTTCCCCCGGAACACCTGATACTTTTATTATAAGGTCCCGGGGGTATCCGTTGAAACTGTCCGAATTGAATCGCTTGGCCATAAAATCCGTATTATTCCGTTTCACCCTGTTCGGTCTGCCCCTGGTCCTCCTATCCTATTGGGGACTGACCCTGGTTTACCAGAGCCGCCTGGAAACTCTCCTGACGGACCGGGAAAAGCAGCAGGAAGAGCTTGTCCTTCTGGATGAATTCTACTTCGAGAACATGTTCGCCCTGATTTACGGCGACATAACCGTTGTCATGAATTCCGATGAACTGCAGCGCTATGTCCTCGAACCCTCCGATCTCAACTGGTCGGAAGCGGGGGAGATGTTCCTCCGCTTTCTGAGGGGGAAGAGAAATATTATCCAGCTGCAGTTTGTGGCTCCCGACGGGAAAGTGCTCCTCGGGGTGACCAAAAGGGGAGAGGGAATTTATGTCACCGATCGGGAAAGCCTGCCCGATTTGGGGGGGACCTCTTACTTTCAAATCCTCCGGAGGACCGCGGACGGGCAGATGGGCCTATCCGATTTCCAGCTGCAACGGGATGGGGGGGAGATCGTCCTGCCTTACAGACCGGTGATCAGCTTCGGCCTTCCCGTCGGTGGGATGGAGTCCCGCTACGGATATCTGATAGCCGATGTGGACGGGCTGGGTTCCATCGAATTCCTGAAGAACTCGGAACTGAAGATGAACGCCGATTATGAGCTCGGCCTGATTGACGGCAGGCGCTACATAAGTTCCGAATCCGTCAGGACGGAGGAAAGTCTGGGGGCCGCCTTTCTGGAAAATCCCCTGTGGCTCGCCGATATCTTCGATGAGATCGACTTCGCCAGGGACCGGCACCGGTTTACGAGTGACGGGCGCAGCTACTTCTATCGCCTCCTGGGTATGGGGAACTCCGATTGGAGTATCCTCTTTGATGGATCGGACACCCGATGGCTTATTCTCAGCTCCTTCGACATAGGCGAGCTCCTTTTCTCCGAGGGCGGACTATTTATCCGCTTCCCCTTCCTGCGGGCGGTGGCGGTCTCATTGTTTGCTCTCATCATTCTAGTCATTCTGATTTTCTTCCGGGTCAGGGAATCGGAGCATCTCCTCTTCCTGGCCTCGGGCATCATCACCGATTTCTCCCACGACGGGATCATGATCACCGACGACCGCAAGCGGGTTCTGTATTGCAATCCCCTATTTGAAGATCTTTACGGGTACAGCCTCACGGAGCTGAAGGGAAAGAACCCCAGGGAGTTGCTTTCCGGCTCCCCTCCCATCTCCTTTGGTAAGGAAAAGGGGCAGGACTATATTGTCTGGGAGGGAAACATCTGGGATGTCTCCCGGGACCGGGTTCACATCCAGAGGTACCTCCGCCTGAGGTCGGTCGATTCGGCGGACAGGAATACCTCCTATTTCATCGGGATTTATTCGGAGCCGAAGCTGCGGTCCCGACCGGAGGATGAGAGGAATCCCGCCACCCTGCTGAACCGGGAGACGGTGGATTACTTCGCTCCCCAGCTCTTCCGCTGCAACCCCCCCGTGGGGGGAATGACGGCGGTGGCTATCCTGAGGATTTCCGAATTCGCCATTCTCAGGAACCGGCTGACCGAGAATGAGGAAAGCACCCTCATCAGCACCCTCTCCTCGACCATAATGAAGAGCCTCGGTTCCGAGACCATCATCTTCGCCCCCACCTCGGGTCTCCTCTTTCTGGCCGTCTCCCTGAGGGAGGATTTCCCCGTGGAGAATGTCATGGATAGCATAGACCGGGCCGTCTCTTCAATCTCCTTCTCCGATCCGGGATGCCGGATACAGTACCTGGCGGGTGTCGCCCTCTCCCCGGAGCACGGCGAGGACGGGGAGACTCTCATCGAGTGCGCCTCCATGGCCCTGGAAGCGGTCTCCCGGTATCGGGCCGTCAAGTATCTTCTCTATGACGGGAGCATCCGGGATATGGTAAGTCAGTATCACAGGATAAAGAACGAAATTGAAACGGCCTACGAGGAAGATGAATTCTCCCTCGTCTACCAGCCCCAGAACAATGCGGAGACGGGACGCATCACCGGAGTGGAAGCCCTCGTCCGATGGGAGAGCCGCCGCCTGGGGAGCGTCTCCCCCGCCCGGTTCATACCCATTATGGAAGAGGAACCCACCCAGATCAAAAGGCTCGGGAAGCACATCCTGTCCAAGGTGATTGGGGAGTGCGGCGTCCTTCTGCCCCTGATCTCCGAAGATTTCCGGGTCTCGGTCAACCTTTCCGCCCAGGAATTCGCCGATCCCGCCCTGATTTCAGAACTGATACAGATAGTCTGCGACAGCGAATTTCCGGCCAGGAACATCTGCTTCGAGATTACGGAGACGATACTCTCGGAGAATCTCAACAAGACGAACCGGGTCATCGGGAAGATCCATGAGCGGGAGATCACCGTGGCCATTGACGACTTCGGGACCGGATACTCCTCCCTGGGCTATCTCAGGAAGCTGGAGTCGGACAAACTCAAGGTGGACCGGATGTTCATAAAGGATTATCCCGGGCAGGACGACGGCTCCATTCTGAGCGCCATCGTCAAGCTGGCCCGGGAACTGGGCATGAAGGTTATCGTGGAGGGAATCGAAACCCGGGAGCAGCTCGCCTTTGTCCGCAGCCTGGGCTGCGAGGAGTTTCAGGGGTATCTCTTCTCCAGGCCGGTGGTCATAGGGGAGATTGTCGCCATGCTGGAGAAGGAACGCCCCCAGGCCTGACTACTGCTCCCCCCGGATCTCCACCCGGCGGATTTTGCCGCTGATGGTTTTGGGAAGCTCGGACACGAATTCCACGATCCGGGGGTACTTGTAGGGGGCGGTCACCCGTTTCACATGGTCCTGGAGCTCTTTCACCAGCTCTTCCCCGGCCCGGTCCTTCCACTTCTCCGAAAGAACCACCGTGGCCTTGACAATCTGCCCCCGCATCTCGTCGGGAACCGCCGTGACGGCGCACTCCAGAACGCTTTCGTGCTCCATGAGGGCGCTCTCCACTTCGAAGGGTCCGATCCGGTAGCCGGAGCTCTTGATCACGTCGTCCGTGCGGCCCACGAACCAGAAGAAGCCGTCCTCGTCCATCCAGGCCGTGTCCCCGGTGTAGTATATTCCGTCGTGATAGACCGACTCAGTCAGCCTCTCGTCCCGGTAGTACCCCTTGAAGAGGCCCACCGGCCGGAACCGTTCCATATTGATGACGATCTGCCCGATGTCCCCGGGGGCGCAGCGCTTTCCCTCCCCGTCCACGATCTCGATGTCGTAGCCGGGGGAGGGTTTGCCCATGGAGCCGGGCTTGGGCTCCATGCCGGTGAAGCAGCCGATGGCCAGGGTCAGTTCGGTCTGCCCGTATCCCTCCATCAGCTTAAGGCCGGTCTGGTCCAGGAACTTGTTGTACACCTCCGGATTGAGGGGCTCCCCGGCCACGGCGCAGTACTTCAGGGCGGAAAGATCGTACCGGGACAGGTCCTCGGCGATCATGTAGCGGTAGATGGTAGGGGGGGCGCAGAAGGTGGTCACCCTGAACCGGGAGAGTTTGGCCAGGAGGTTTTTCGGAACGAAGGCGTCCATGTCGTAGACGAAGACCGCGCTGCCGCAGAGCCACTGCCCGTAGATCTTGCCCCAGACCGCCTTGGCCCAGCCCGTGTCCGCCACGGTGAGATGGAGCCCCCCGTCTATCACGTTCTGCCAGTATTTAGCCGTGACGATGTGCCCCAGGGGGTAGGAGAAGTCGTGCTGCACCATCTTGGGGTAGCCCGTTGTGCCGGAGGTGAAGTAGAGGAGCGAAGTATCCCCCAGGGCGGGAAGCTCACCGGGAGCGGGCCGTTCAAAGAGGGGGCTCTCTCC
>QKAI01000058.1 GCA_003246505.1 Spirochaetaceae bacterium
CAATTACTTCACGAGGCAGTTCCGCCAAGTAATCGGAGTCAGTCCGAGCAGTTACCGCAAATGGGAAAATCTCACTTAGCCTGGGAGGCCCGGTATTTCTCCACTTCCCAGTTCCTTATGAAATCCACGTTAGCCTTGGGCATAAACTGGAGTCCCCCGAAATGTTCCGCGGTCAGAACGATTTTCAGGTGATCCAGGAAGAGCCTGGCCGCCGTATCCGCCTTGCTTTCCGAATCGTGGCAGGCCAGGAATCCCTCTCCCCTTACCGCGATGATCCGGGGGAAAAACCCCTCCTTTTCTTCGAAGTCCAGGGCCATGGAAACAAGTTTTTTCCTATCCTCTGCCCAGAGGGCCCGATACCCGCTGTAGACGATGTGGTCCGGGGTGGGGCTCTCGGACAGGGGTTTAAAGGATGAGCTGTCCCTGAGGAAGGGCTCCATGGCTCCGCAGGTGAAGGGAATCACCCTTAATCCCGGTTTCGCCGTACCGAGGGTATCGGCCCATTCCCCGAGAAGGGCGGTTGATCTTTCCAGCAGGGGGGACTCCTTCTTTCCGGCGATTTCAGCGATCCTTCCCATAAAGCCGTCGTATTTCTCAGCCACCTCATCCAGAGTGTCCGCGGCGATGAATATCCCGTGGTTCTGAAGAACCACGACCCGGGGGAATTCTCCCGTTTTCTCCCGGTAGGCATCGGCCCCCTTTTTCACTTCCAGGGCCAGAATATAGCCCGGATCGATGACGGGTATCCAAAGGATTTCCCCGCCGAAGACCCTTCGTGCCGCCTTCTCTCCCTCCCGGGAACAGGTGATGCCGTTGATCTGCGCCGGATGGGTATGGATGACCCAGGTATAGGGGAAAAGCCCGTGCAGAAGGGTCTCCACGCTGGGCCTGCGGCTTTCCGGATCTACCCGGGATGCCATGAGATCGGCCAGGACCTGTTCCTCCCGTATATCCTTATCCGGGGAATAGGAGCTCGACCAGATCCTGTTCAGCTTCCCCAGGTCTATTTCGGAAAAACCGTCGGCCCCAATGGTCCCCAGCTGGGTTCCCGAGGCTTTGACGAACATGCTCTCCCCGGATTTGCAGGAGGTATTGCCCCCTCCCGCGAGGACAAAATCGGGATTTCCCCCGTACTGCCGGGAGACGGCGATCAGGGTTTCCAGATCCGGTTTATTTCCTGCCGGAGAGGACGGATTTCTCATAGTCCATTACCTCCTGGATCAGGGCGCTGTCCTTAACGGTGTCCATCCTGCGGCAGTATTCATCCCAGACGGCGCCCAGGGGAAGGGTTCTGCTCTCTTCCAGAAGGGCCAGACGGGCGAAATAGTTCTCCTCCCTGTCGTACTTCTGAAGCAGGGCCGTGGGTTCCAGTAAGGCGGAGAGAAGACCCTTGAGGGCGGAACGGGACCCGACCGCATAGGCTCCGAGCCGGTTGATTGTGCCGTCGAAGAAATCCAGTCCGATGTGGGTCTTGCCCACCGCATCGGCCCGCACCAGCTCCTGCATCAGCTGCATCAGGTCGTCGTTCATGATGACCACGTGGTCCGAATCCCAGCGGACGGGCCGGCTCACGTGGAGCAGCAGTTCGTCCTGGTAGAGGAAAAAGGAGGAGATCTTATCCGCCACTGACTCGGTGAGATGGAAGTGGCCCATGTCCATGCAGAGCAAGGTATCCCGGGTCTGAGAATAGCCCATGTAGAATTCATGGGACCCTACGACAAAGGCTTCGCTTCCGATTCCGAAAAGCTTGGATTCCACCGCATCCCGGACATAATCCTTGGAGAGTTCCAGCTCAAAGACGGCGTCCAGGCTCTCCTGCAGTCTCTTCCGGTAGCCGTAGCGGTCCACGGGGATATCCTTGGAACCGTCGGGAATCCAGATGTTGTGTATGCAGGGGCTGCCCTGCTTCTCACCGAAATAGGCGGAGATCTTCCGGGCCTGCTTCACGTGGGCGATCCAGAAATCCCGAATTTCCTTATTGCGGTGGCTCAGGGTAAAACCATCGTCCGCCTTGGGATGGGAGAAGCAGGTGGCGTTGAAGTCAAGCATGATTCCCTGTTTCGTAGCCCAGTCGAGCCAGGACTCGAAATGTTCCGGACCGATCCTGTCCCTGTCCACCCATCCGGTCTTGCTGAAGTCCGCATAGCTGGCATGGAGACTGAGCCTGTGCGTTCCCGGGATCAGGGAGAAGGCCTTCTCCAGGTCGGAACGGAGCTCTTCGATGTTCCGAGCCTTTCCGGGATAATTGCCGGTCACCTGAATGCCGCCACCGCCCAGTTCGGCGCCGGCGTGTTCAAAACCGCCCACGTCGTCGGCCTGCCAGCAATGGATTCCCAGGGAGACGCCCTGTAATTTCTGTATCGCCTTTTCCACATCGACGCCCAGGGAAGCATAGGCTTCCCGGGCTGAATCAAAAATGGTACTCATATCATATCTCCTGTTGGTAAGGTACTATTATTATTCACCCTAAATCCCATCTCCGCCTTTCAGAATCGGTCATTAATTAGCACAATCCTCTCATCTCCCCGGACTAATAGCCGTAACCGGTTTGAAGAATGGATAGCAGAGAAAAAAGGAGCGTCACCATCACCATGGAAACCATGGCGGCGATCAGGGGGCCGATCTTCTGTTTCTTCAGATGGGATACGTAACGGTTTCTGAGGATACGTCCGGCTATGGCGCAGAGGGAGAGGAAGAAGGAGCCCACCGAGAAGACAAGGGCCAGTTCAATGATTCCGTTCACGGTTCTGTCTGAAAACTGCTGTCTTCCGGAAAAGATGTAGAAGAGGAGCATGAATCCGGTCATGATCAGGGAATAGATGACCATTCTGTTAAGAAGACCCGGTATCCAGACTACGGGTGTCTGTTTTCTGTGCCTCATGGCCAAAGGATCCTCTTTTTTGCTTTATTTGTCAATGTGGGGACAGATTGATAGGAAGGTAAATTTATGGTACTATTCCCTCCATGAGAAATATTGGGATCATGGCACATATCGATGCCGGAAAGACAACAACTTCAGAAAGAATTCTTTACTATACAGGGAAAAGCCACAAGATCGGTGAAGTGGATGACGGCAGCGCGACCATGGACTGGATGGAGCAGGAACAGGACCGGGGGATTACCATCGTTTCCGCCGCCACCACCTGCTACTGGAAGAATGATCAGATCAATATCATAGACACGCCGGGCCATGTGGATTTTACGGCTGAGGTGGAGCGCTCTCTCCGGGTCCTCGACGGGGCGGTGGCTATCTTCTGCGCCGTGGGAGGCGTGGAGCCCCAGTCGGAGACGGTCTGGCATCAGGCGGATAAATATAAAGTGGCCCGGATAGTCTACATTAATAAAATGGACCGCACGGGGGCTAACTTTTTCAATGTTCTGGGGGATATCGAAAAAAAACTCGGGGCCAGGCCCATCCCTCTCTACCTGCCCATCGGTTCGGAAAACAGCTACGAAGGCAATATTGATCTTTTGAGGATGGAGGAAATCCGCTGGGACATGGATACGCAGGGGGAAACATTCTCCTACTCCCCTTTGGCGGAGGAGAGAAAAGCCCTGGCCGAGGAGTGGCGGGAGAAGCTGGTGGACAGCCTCTCATCCTTCTCCGATGAAATCACGGAACTCTTCCTTGAGGGAGAGGAGATCCCTAACGAACTGATTAAGAAGGTTCTACGGAAAGAGACCATAGAAAGGAATGTGATGCCCGTTTTCGTGGGTTCCTCCCTGAAGAACAAGGGGGTGCAGCCCCTGCTCGACGGTGTTCTGGATTATCTGCCCAGTCCCACCGACCTGCCTGCGGTAAACTGTCACCACATGAAGAAGGACGAGGAGATCAAACTGGAGCGGGATGTGAACGGCCCCCTGGCCGGTCTGGTATTCAAAATCCAGCAGGACAGGGAGATGGGCCCCCTCTGTTTCGTGAGGCTCTATTCCGGCTCCCTTAAGAGCGGTACCGCCGTCATGAATATCAACAAGAAAAAAAGGGAGCGGGTTAACCGGTTGCTGAGAATGCACTCCAACAACCACGAGCAGATCAACTCCATTGACGCGGGGGATATCGCTGTTATCGTGGGGATGAAGCTGGCCCAAACCGGTGATACTATCGGCAGCGAGGGGTATCCGGTCCTTCTCGAGTCCATGGATTTTCCCGAACCGGTCATCTCCGTGGCCATAGAGCCCAGGACAATCAGCGATCAGGACAAGCTCAGGCAGTCCCTGGAGATACTCCAGAGGGAAGATCCCACCTTCGCTGTCCGTGAAAATGAGGAGACGGGACAGCTCGTCATCGCCGGCATGGGGGAACTGCATCTTGACGTTCTGACAACCCGCCTTATGAAAGAGTATAAGGTGGAAGCGAACATTGGAAACCCCCAGGTCTCCTACCGTGAAGCGATCACCAGGGCGGTGGAACACCGGGAGGTCTTTGATAAAACCCTGGCCGGGAAGGAAAACCGCGCGGATATCACCTTCCGGATTGAGCCTGATCAGAGAGGCGCCGGCAACAGCTTCCATTCCGAACTGCCCAAGAATAAACTGCCCCTGGATTTCCAGGAAGCGGTCAAACGGGGCATACTGAATGCCCTTCAATCGGGAACCCTCATGGGGTATGCCATGATCGATGTGAAAGCCACCCTGCTAGACGCGGTGTATGACACGAACGTCTCCACGGAACTGGCTTTTGAAACGGCCGCCTCCCTGGGGCTCGACAATGCCTGCCGGAAAGGGGCGCCGGTCCTCATGGAACCGGTCATGCACGTGGATATCATGTGCCCCGTTGACTATGTGGGCGATGTCATCAGCAGCCTGACCCAGCGGGGCGGTCTGGTCCACAGCATGGAGACGAAACCCTCCTTTGAGCTGGTAAAGGCCCAGGCGCCCATGGCGAAGCTCTTCGGTTATTCCACCGTTCTGAGGAGCCAGACCCAGGGCCGGGGCACCTTCTCCCTGGAATTCAGCCATTTTGCGGAAAAACTGAACTAATCCCGGGCGATTGTCAGGGAGCGGATATCCTCCGCTCCCGCCTCCTTCAGGATGCGATAACACTCCCTGAGAGTGGCTCCGGTCGTATAGACGTCGTCGATGAGTAGGACTTTTTTTGGAACCGGTTTTCCGGGGAAACGATGGAAGAACCTGCCCGAGATCGCTTTCTGCCTTTCCGACCGGTTGAGTTTTTTTTGTGATACCCCTCCCCTTTTTCCCAGAATATCCGACCTGTCCCAGCCGCTTCTCGTAAGATCTTTGACGATCAGATCAACCTGGTCCCATCCGGTACGGAAAATTTTCCTTCGGGAAGGGGGGACGGGAACTAGGGCATAATCCCGCCAGTCTCCCCTGTCAAGGGTTGTGTCAATCAGTCGGGAGAAGAGCCTTGCGAGCCTTTTGTCCCCCTGGAATTTATATATTCCTATCAATTCCCGGGGTATGCCCCGATAGGCAAAGAGGGTGTGATTCCTCACCGTCCCATCCTCCCGACGGCATTCGGTGCAGAGGCCTGTCTCCGTGAGGAGTTTCATTCCGCAGCGTGAGCAGAAACGGTCACTGTCACGGCGGAAAAAACACTCCCCTTCCAGATCCCGCAGGCAGTTCCGGCAGATGCCGAACAGGAGGGAATCCCCGTCCAGACTCCCGCAGAGGAC
>QKAI01000350.1 GCA_003246505.1 Spirochaetaceae bacterium
GAGGGCCGGATCCAGGGGAACGTCGCCCAGGAAGGGCACCTTCTCCTCCTCGGCCATCCTCTTGCCCCCCCCGGTGGAGAAGATATCGGTCCGGGTGCCGCAGCTGGGGCAGACGAACCCGCTCATATTCTCGATAACCCCCAGGACGGGCAGGTTGAGCTTACGGCAGAAATCGAGGGCCCGGCGGCAGTCGGAAAGGGAGACCTCCTGGGGGGTGGTGACGATGATGGCCCCGTCCGCGTCATCGATGAGCTGGCAGGCGGAGAGGGCCTCGTCCCCCGTTCCGGGGGGGAAGTCGATGATCAGGTAATCCAGTTCGCCCCACTCCACATCCTTGAGGAGCTGCTCCAGAACGCCCATCTTCATGGGGCCCCGCCAGACCACGGCGGCCCGGTCGTCGGGCACAAGAAACCCAACGGACATGAGCTTGACCCCGTCCTGGACGATGGGGAGGATATTCTGATCCGGGGTGCCCTCGGCCCTCTTGTGCTGAACCGAAAACATGCGGGGGATGGAGGGGCCGTGGAAGTCGATATCCAGAAGTCCCACCCTTTTGCCCGCCGCCGCGAGGGATGAGGCAAGGTTGGCGGAGACGGAGCTTTTGCCCACCCCCCCCTTGCCGGACATGATCATGATCTTATGTTTGATGCTGTTAAGCCTTTTCTGCAGTTTTGATTTGGAATCCTTTTGTTCGTCGCTGCAGCTGTCGCCGCTGGCGCAGCCGCTGCAGTTTCCGTCGCAGTCGCTCATGGGAGCCTCCCTTAATACTTGATTACCCTGTAAAAATACTTGAAAATGGAGGAACGAATCAAGGGTAAGGATTGGCAAAGTATGAAAGCGGTGATTCAGAGGGTGAGCCGGGCATCGGTGACGGTTTCCCCCGGCGGGGAGGGGGAGGTCACCCGTTCTATCGGGCCGGGGCTCATGGTCCTTCTGGGCGTGGGTCCGGAGGACGGGGAAGGGGACGGGGATTATCTGGCCCGGAAGATCGTGAACATGCGCATCTTCCCCGATAGACAGGGGAAGATGAATCTCTCCGTACTGGACAGGGGAGGGGAGATCCTGGTGGTAAGCCAGTTCACCCTTTACGGGGATACGAGAAGGGGAAACCGTCCCTCCTTCAACGGATCAGCCCCGCCGGAAAAGGCGGTGCCCCTCTACGAATATTTTGTGGGGGTGGCGGAAAAGCTGCTGGGAAGGGGGATTCCCACGGGGGTATTCGGGGCGAAAATGGAGGTGGAACTGGTCAATGACGGCCCGGTGACGATTATTCTGGACTCCCGGGAGGCCTGAGGTTCTCTTCCACGGCCCTTCGGAGATGATCCGGATCAAAGGGTTTGTAAATAAAATCCGCCCCTCCCAGACTCCGTCCCTTCGCTTCCTCTGACTCATCTTTCAGGGCGGTAAGGAAAATCAGGGGAATTCCCGCCAGCTCCCGGCGGGATTTGACGGCCCCGCAGAAGGCGAAGCCGTCCATAACGGGCATCATCACGTCCACGAGCATTAAGTCGGGGGTGACCTTCTCCAGAATTGACAGGGCTTTTTCCCCGTCCAGGGCGATGTGGTAGTCATAGCTATCTCCGAGAAAGGTCATGATCATTCTTATGTTTATCGGGGTATCGTCCACAAGGAGAATCTTTTTCTTCCCCGGGTCCGGGGGCTTCACCACACCGATCCCCTCCCCGGCGACCGAAAGGGAGGGGCCTATTCTATCCAGACGCTCTCCCATCTCCCGGTATTTCCTCTGCAGTTCCCTCCGCCTCCCTTCGTCGGGGACATTTCCCCCGTTCAGGGCCGTCTCCCAGTCGAGAAGCTCCCGGAAGAGGGATTCCGCCCCCAGATTTCCCAGGGGGCCCCTCCAGGCATGGCACAGGGCGGCCGCCCCGGCCGGATCCTGCCGGGAGAGGTATTCCTCAAGGGCGGCGAAATTCCCGTCCCCCTCCCGGAGGGCCGCATTAAGGAGTTCCAGATACACGGGAAGATTATGGCCCACCCGTTCCAGCCCGGAATCGATATCCAGGTCATGAAACTCCCGGCGCAGGAGATCCAGGGAGGCGGAATGGGGCGGCGCCTCTTCCGTTCCGGGCGCCCGGCGATAGGAGGGGAGCCAGATGTTCAGGGTCTGATTCAGATCATCGAGGGAGAGGGGCTTGGTGATATGCCCGTCCATCCCCGATCGGACGCTTCTCTCCCTGTCCTCCTCCATGGCGAAGGCCGTCATGGCGATGATGGGGATATGCCTCTCCCCCTTTTCCCGTCTCCTTATCTCTTCGGACGCCTCATAGCCGTTCATGACGGGCATCAGCACATCCATGAATATCATATCGAAGTCTCCGGACTCCCACTTCTCCAGTCCCTCGGCCCCGTCTCCGGCGGTAGTGACCCCTATCTCTCTCTCCTTAAGGATCTCCTCCATAATCTCCCGGTTTATGGGATGATCCTCCACGAGCAGGACGCGGCTCCCGGGATACAGGGCCTGGCCGTCCCCGCCTCTCCGCTCCTCCTCCCGATCCTGGCCGATCGCCTCCTCATCGCTGAGCAGATCGCAGGGGATGTCCGCGTAGAACAGGGTCCCCCCGCCCCGGTTGTCGGCGAAGGAGATCTCCCCGCCCATGAGAGCAATGAGGCGTGAGCTTATGGACAGCCCCAGGCCGGTCCCTCCGAATTGGCGGGAGGTGGAACTCTCGAGCTGGCTGTAGGGCTTGAAAAGCCTGTCCCTCTTCTCCGGGGGGATTCCCATGCCCGTATCGGCTACGAAATAGCGGATGCGGGCCCTCGGTCCCTCCCGGGAAAGAAGCTTCGCTCCCAGGGTGACCGATCCCTCCCGGGTGAATTTGACGGCGTTGGACAGGAGATTGGCCATGATCTGCCGGAGCCGGAAGGCATCGCCGTAAACCCACAGGGGGAGCCCCCCGTCTATCTCAAGGATCATCCGGAGTCCCTTGTCCTCTATGAGGGAGGAGTAGGTCTCCGACAGATGTTCCATGAACCGGACCGGGGAATAGGGTTTCCTCTCCAGGGTCATCTTTCCCGAGTCCAGCTTGCTGTAATCGAGCACGTCGTTGATAAGGGAGAGCAGATCCCGGGACGTCCCCTCCAGTTTCTTAAGCCTGTCCCTCTGCGCCGGGGAGAGATCCCCCTTCCCCATGAGCCGGACAAGACCGATTATGACATTGAGGGGCGTGCGCAGCTCATGGCTGACCATGGAGAAGAAGACCGACCTGGCCAGGGAGAGGGAGCGCTCCGAACGTATGTTCACGAGTAGTCCCACTCCGGCGACCAGATGGGGTATGAAAAAAAGATTGGTGAGAAGGATCAGCAGGATGATATCCCACTGGCGCCGCCTGCTTATGATCCGGGCATAGGAGACGGCTATCTCCTCAATCCTCTCCGTCCCCGCGAAAAGGGCCACGTTCAGATCGGTTATGTCGGAAATAACCTGGTAATCGAGAAAATCGGAGAAGGTCGGAAGATCGTCCTCGTCCAGGAGCCAGCGCCTCTTGGCAAAATCATTGATGCTGATTATCTGATAGGTATTGTCCGCATCCGCTTCTTCGAGCAGAGTCTGGGCTCTGCGCAGCGATTCAAGGAGGGCTTTCTGGTTGCCGGACAGGATGCCCCTGTAATCTTCCAGTATGACCGAGATCCGGTTATCCTTTCCTATGATCCTGTCCAGATAGGGCAGATCCCGGATTTTCCGGAATCCCTCCTCCGTTCTCTCCACCGCCAGGAAGTACTGGCTGTACGATTCGGCCAGGGGATCCAGATAGGCGGGAAGCAGGAGGGAACTCTCGTAATTCAGCTGGTACTCAAGATCCTTAATCGCCCTGAGATCCCCCTCCCTTCCCTCCCAGATCCTTCTCTGGTGGACAATCAGAAAAAGGAGAAACAGCAGGAGGAGTATGTCCAGAGCTACCAGCAGGATGAAGCCGAATCGTTTCCTCATTATTCGAAAACGTCTCTGTTCCCATCAAGCAGGGCGCTGCCCCGGGCCATGAAGCCCGCCGCCGCCTCCCGGGGGGACATATCGCCGAAACCGGTTAACTGTATCGCCTCCTTGAACAGGGTTTCCAGTTCCACCGTGTCCCAATAGGTGTACTTCCCCGTATCGGAATCCTTCAGTATCCCCATGGCTTCCCGGGAGATGTCGCTTATCAAACCCGCATCGGCAAGAAGGGTATAGGCCTTCCTGTTCGAAGGAATCCCCCTCTGGAGCATCATCAGCTTGACCCCCTCCTCCCCGGTGAGGATGAAATTCAGGAAAGCCCCCGCCTCTTCGGGGTATTCCGTTTTACCGTCCACGCAGAACATGAGGTTCGTTTCCACGGGAATTCCCGTAAGCCGGGCCCCCTTCCGGACCCAATAGCGGGTGAGGCCGATGGGAAAGTCATAGTCCATCTGCTCATCCAGCTGGGTCATGGGGCATTCGGAAAAGAGGACATCACCCCGGAGCCAGGCAGGATCGGACCAGGAGGAGCTGAAGAGGGCTGTCTTTTCCAGGGTCTGGAAGGTGCCGTTATTGAACCAGGTCCCGAAAAGGGTCAGCCCCTCCTCCAATTGTTCGAGGGTGAACCCGAATCGGCCCTCCGCCGTGACGAGAGGATTCCCCGACGTCTGGACGAGGTAGGCAATCATGGCGTAGTAAAGCTGATTCAGATCTCCGCTGTAGCCTATCAGCCGGGGATTCCGGTTCCGGGCGTCCTGGACCATCCCGTTGAAATCCTGCCAGGTCAGGTATCCGTCTATTCTCAGCCCGAGCTGTTCCGCCAGGGTCCTGTTGTAAATGAGAACCCGGGCGTTATATCCCAGGGGCGTCCCCACCAGCCTGTCCCCGATGGTCGCCACGTCCAGGATGGTGGACGGCCAGCCGGAAAGGTCCAGGCTCCCTATGCGGCGCAGATCGTACAGGACCTCCGGTTTCTTTTTGAAATCGGAAAGCCATATGGTCACGAACTGAAAGATATCCGGGGCGGAACCCAGGGCCAGATGGACTTTCATCTTTTCGTAGTAGCCGTCCCATCCCTGGGACTGGGCCGTGATGTGAATATCCTTCCGGGACTCGTTGAAGGCGTCCACAGCGGCGGTGGTGGCCAGATAGCGGCTCTCCTCTCCCCACCAGAAAAAGTCCAGTTCCCCGGGGCCCGCCTCAGGCTGATCCCCGCCGCCCGCAGCGGTCAGGGGGCATAGACCCGCCATAAGAATCAGGATAAGGAGTGAGGAAAAGCGATATCCCGTGACCATCCCTTTCGCTCTCATAACCTCCATTATAGTCTCCCCTGGGGCACAGGGCAAGGAAAAGTTATCCCTCCCCCCCCGAGAGGATGCGCAGGGACGTGTCCATCCGCAGGGTGAGGGGATAGGCCTCCCTGTCCCCCCCTATTCTTTTGAGGAGGAGTTCCGCCGCCCGGCGTCCCATCTCTTCCATGGGCTGGGCGACAATGATGCTGGAGTAGGGGAAGAAGGAAGCCAGGGGCATGTCGTCGAAGGAGAGGATATGGAGGCCCTCCGGGGGGGCCTTCCTTTCCAGGAGATACCGGGCGGCGCCCAGATGCATGAAGTAGTTGGAAATGAAAACGTAGCGCAATCCGTCCCCCCTCTCCATCAGTTTCCTCATAAGATCGTATCCGCTCTTCT
>QKAI01000108.1 GCA_003246505.1 Spirochaetaceae bacterium
AAGAAAGGACTGATCCCGATGGAGGAGTTTTACGACAGGGATTTTCTAGGAAAAAGAGGTACGCCCTTTCTTTATCCTGACTGGCAGGGCCCCCGCACACTGCGGGACGATTCCCTTATCAATCCGGATGACGGGAAGAAAGTGCTCACCGTCGTCAGGCCGCTGGGCCAAGTCAGCATCTACAGCACCACCTTCATAATGGTCAATATTCCCTGGAACTATATCGAAGACGTGATCGGTGAACTTGGCTTCCTGGAGGGAACGGATCTCTATTTTTACAGGGAGGGGGAATCCCCCATCCCTCTCAGGGCGGGGGCCATTCCCCAGCCGGACGATTGGGAAACTCTTTCGGTAGGGAAATCCCTTAGGGGTGACGGACAATACCTGGCCACGTCCTGGGAAACCCCGACGGGGTGGCAGTTCATAAGCCTTATCCCGGAAGAGCTGATTCTCCATGGTATACGCCGGTTCCTGAGGTTTACCCTGATGATATCATCGGGCGTCCTCGCACTGGGACTTCTTACGTCCTTCTTCCTCTCGAGTCGCCTGCAGGAACCCATTTCCCGCATGTTCCGGCAGCTGAACGGGGAACAGGGGGTAAAGAACGAGCTCGCCTATGTCAACGGCTTCATCCTCAACAGGCTTTTTGTCAATCCCGAATTCGGGCGGGAGACGGAAAAGGACATAAACCCTATTGATCTCTCTTCCCCCTATCGGGTTATGCTTCTCTCTTTTCCTTCGGGAGATACAAACTGCTGGAACAGATCGGAAAAATTTCTGAACTCCCTGCTGAAAGATAAAAAGACCAGGGGGCTCATGGCGCCTTCCCACAGGGAAAGGGAAATCATCCTTCTGATCAACGCCCCCTATGATGACAGTGAGTTCTCTGAGTTTATAGAGAAGAAACTTGCCGCGGGTCTGACTGTGGGGATCAGCCAGATGTTCACGGGAACGGGCCGTGTACCTCTGGCCTACGACCAGGCCGGCAGAGCTCTCACAAGGAGCGTCAGTAACGACCGGAAAAGAATATTCCTGTTCGACAATCAGGAAATGGGGGAGGAACAGCTTCCCGCTACGGTCAGTTTCAAATCGGAGAGCCGCATCAAGGAGCTCTTCCGTTCCGATAGGAGCGCCGAACTTTCCGAATTCATAGACGGGGAGATAAAGAGGGCCCTGATGAATAATTCCGATTCTCCGGTTATTATCCGGTTCGTCTTTTTTCAGATAATGAGGATACTCCTGGAGTGCTTCCGCGAAAGAGGAGGCAGAGCGAAGGATTTGGAAGACGGGGACTGGGATATGTTGGATATGGTATACGAGCCGATGACAACGGAGGCGTTGAGGGAGAAACTCAACAAGCTCATGGGGCATCTGCTGAAAGGCCTCCCCCGGGAGTTGGATATCAGGGAAATAGTTACCTTGAAGACGGAAAAATACATCCGGGACAATATTTCGGGAGACCTTTCCATAGAAACCATAGCGGATAACGTTTTCGTCAGCCGGTCCCA
Source organism: Spirochaetaceae bacterium (assembly GCA_003246505.1). Classification (GTDB taxonomy): domain Bacteria; phylum Spirochaetota; class Spirochaetia; order DSM-2461; family DSM-2461; genus SZUA-368. The sequence goes on from QKAI01000108.1 coordinate 1,509, forward strand.
TCTATCCAAACTCTTTTCCGAAGGGACCGGGATAACCCTGAAGGATTTCATCGACAGAATCCGGCTGGAGAAGGCCAAGGAGCTGCTGATGCGGGGCGATGTCCGCATCCAGGAAGTCGGACGCGCCGTAGGATACGACAACGCCCAGTCCTTTATTCGCCTCTTCAAAAAAAAGGAAGGCTTGACTCCCGGCGAATACCGGAAGCGCCTTCCCCTCAATAACAGCCTTTAGGAGTTAATTGCGGAAACTCAGGGATGTTCCCTTATTGCCATTGTAAACGGCCAACTGGGATTGGCGGACGGCCTCCCCCCCTCTGCTCTTCCACTGGGTTACGTATTCGTTCCAGTCGTCGTCCAGGGAGAGATCCCCCATAATGAAACGGATGAAAGACTCCTCGGTATATTTCTTAACCTCACCGTTGTACTGCTGATATTCCTTTGTCACTATCCCTTCGAAGGCTTCCGGGATCGTCCCCCACTCCTGGGCCTTGATGACGTAAGGGGCCTTGCTCGGGTTCTGCTCGCAATACCAGGGCAGATTGATATCGGATCGGAAAACGGTCTGGTGCAGCACGTCCAGCCATTTTTCTTCGAAACACTTCTGACCTAATTCGGTCCTTACTTTGCCGTGATCCGTCTGAACCCAGTGCTCCCCCTCTTTTCCAAGGAAAGCCAGCCAGGTTCCCTCATCGGAAATCAGGTAATCGAGAAAATCGAGGATAGTATCCGCTTCCCTGGTTTTTTTGGAAATCACGGCGGTATAGCAGACAAGGTTCCGCTGCATCATGCCCGAATCACCCTTGGGGCCGGTCAGGGGTGGGACCATGGCCCATTCGGCTTCCGGGGCGATTTCCGGCATCTTCAAATTTACGGTAAGGACCTGGGGGACAATTGACCACCACCCGTTGAATGTTCCTATTTTGCTCTGGACCAGCTTCTCCCGTCCCTGCGCCTGCTTCTGGATCAGAGCCTCCGGATCCAGGATTCCCTCCTCATAAAGGCGATGGATGAAGCGCATGGCGTCGCGATACTCGTCGGAAATATCGAAGGTCACGATTTCGTCCCCCTTGATGACATTGAATCCCGCCATTCCGCCGTAGGCACCGAATATATTCATGAAATTCATAAATCTTTCCGCGTACTCCGACCCCAGCCCGAAAGTATCGTCCTTACCGTTGCCGTCGGGATCGTCGAATGTGAGAGCCTTAAGCACGTCGTAATACTCATCCAGAGTTTCCGGGATGTCCAGGTTGAGGTTGTCCAGCCAGTCCTTCCGGATATTCGTGGTATACTTGCCGGTATAGTTGGTACTGGGTATGCAGTAATTCTTCCCCCTGTAGGCGGTGAGATCCCATGCCCTGGGATCAACATGCTCCATGATGTTATCGTATTTTCCCACCCTGTCGGTAAGATCCAAGAAAACATCCTGGGTGACGTAATCGAAGATGTCGTAGTTTTCAAGACGCATGAGATCGGGCAGATCCCCCGAAGCGACAATAATGGGGATCTTCTGTTTTAACGTGTCACCGTCCAGCAATTCCATATTCAGGTGCATGTTGAATTTCTCTTCATATACCGCGACTATGGGATTGTCCTTCTTGACGATACGCCCCGCATCCAGGGACACGTAGGTTATTTCATGAACCTCCGATTGACCGGCGGCTTCCGCCTTGCCGTTGGCTCCGGCAAGTGCAGAAGCAAATGCCAGAAACGCAAATGAGAAAATGAATTTTCCCCTGTTCTTCATAAAGAACTCCTCCTATATGATTTTATATGAATCCCCGGAATTGAGGAATCAGCCTTTGACGGAACCCACCATCATTCCCTTGACGAAATACTTCTGAAGAAAAGGGTATACGGCCAGGATGGGGGCGACGGCGACGATGACCGTGGCCGACTTCAGAGTTTCCGTGGGGACAATCATCAAGTCGGACATGGCCATGTCGGCGGGATTGGAATACAGCTGCCTCACGATGACCTGAAGGGTGTATTTCGCGGAATCGCTGATATAAATTACGGCGGTGAAATAGGTATTCCAGTTCCGGACGGCGCAGAAAAGAGCGATTGTCGCCAGAACCGGTTTGGACAGGGGCAGTATTAGACGGAAGAAGATCAATCCGTCCCCCGCTCCGTCGATTCTCGCGGATTCCTCTATGCTGTCCGGGATCTGGGAGAAGAAATTCCGCATCACGAATATATAAAACGCGCTTGCCATTACCGGCAGGTAGAGGGCGGCCAGGTGGTTGAGCAGCCCGTAGGACCGGACGGCGATGTAGGTGGGAATGATCCCCCCGTTGAACAGCATGGTGATGAGGACGAAAAGGGTCATCCCTTTCCGATAGGGCAGATACTTCTTGGAAAGGGCGTAGGCCGCGAGGGAGGTCACCAGCAGGTCGATTGCCGTGCCGACGATTGTAATGAAGAGAGTATTGCCGTAGGCGTTAAGAATCGAAGGATGGCGGAACACCTGCTGATAAGCCTCCAGGCTGGGGTGTCTGGGATACAGTATGAGACTTCCCGACATGATCTGGGTGATGTCGGCGAGGGAGATATTCAGTATATAAAGGAGCGGGTACAGACACAGGAGTGAACTGACGAATAGGACGCCGTATATGAGAAGATCCGCAGTGGTAAGGGGCACCCTTCTTTTTCCATTCAGGACAGCCATCAGTATACTCCTCCCTCTTCGTTAATTTGCTTGGCTATATAGTTCGATGTCAGTACGAGACAGAGCGCGATAATAGAGTTGAAGAGCCCTATCGCGGCGGCGTAACTATAATTATTCGCCATGTTAAGACCTACCTGATATACGTAATACTGTATCGTTTCCCCGACACTTAGGACGGAATTGTTGATCATGGCGATGATCTGTTCAAAACCCTCCTCCAGCAATTTCCCCATTCTCAGAATCAGCATGATGCTGACGACCGGAGCGATGGAAGGCAGAGTGATGCGGGTCATTTTCTGAAATCGTGAGGCCCCGTCCACGGTCGCGGCCTCATACATTTCCGGCGAAACCCCGGCGAGGGCGGCCATATAGATGATGGCTTCCCAGCCCGTTTCCTTCCAGATGGAAGAGATGACCAGTATCCCCCGGAAGTACTTCGGATCTGCTATGAAAAGGACGGGCTTGCCGCCCAAGGCCCTGATGATCGCATTAAGGAATCCCGATGTGGGTGACAGAAACGTATAGACCAGTCCGGCGGCGATAATCCAGGAAACGAAATGGGGCAGATAGCTGATTGTCTGAACGACTTTCTTATAATGCTTGTTCCTTACCTCATTAAGGAGAATCGCGAAGACCACCGGCACGGGAAAGCCGAAAACCAGCTTTGCCAGGCTGATGATAAGCGTATTTCCCAGGGCCCGCCAAAAGTCGGGATTATGGAAAAACCGTTGGAAATTATCCCATCCGACCCAGGCAGAACCCCATATCCCATCCATAAAGGTAAAATCCTTAAAGGCGATGACAATTCCTGCCATGGGGATATAGCGGAACAGGACAAGAGCGGCAGTTGCGGGTATAAACATCAGATAAAAAGTTCTGTACCGCTTCAGGTTGTAAAGAAGACTCGTCATTCACTTCCTCCGTGACAACTTATTCAAGTAAGTCCAGTGTAGGAGCGGAAGGGGAAATGCATCTATATTCAATTTGTCCAAGTATAGGCAAAAGGGGGGAAGTACATCCTGGCTATGATTCTCATATTGTATGATTTTGAGCGATATATCTTTTTCATTGACATTTATTAGTAGTGAAGTTCATAGTTGCTTCTTCAATTACCATTTTTATCGATAATTGTAACATTACATGTAACATCATGTTTTCCGGTGGTATTCCGATGTCTCGATAGATGGATGAATGTCCATAAAATACCGTTATACAGTAATCTGAATTGTCATGAATAAAACACCACATTGATTGTATTCAGGGCTTTTGATTGTCTGTCAAACTGTCTCGACTTACATTAACGCGCTAAATATCAAACATCATAGTTCTTAATAAATTAATGTGAGACAAAGAGATAGAATTAAAAAAAGCACCTCTCACGAGGTGCTTTCATGGGCCCACAAGGACTTGAACCTGGGACATCTTGATTATGAGTCAAACTAAGGATGGTCTTATAT
>QKAI01000191.1 GCA_003246505.1 Spirochaetaceae bacterium
AGCCCATGCCTATGACCGCTGCCACGGCGCCCAGGCCGTCGCCGATGGCGAAGATCAGGACCCAGAGGACGGTGGGAACCGACCGCACCAGGGCTATTATCCACTTGAGGGTGTTGCTCAGTTTGTCGTTGGTCAGGTTGCGGGCGGCCAGGAGCCCCAGCACAAGGGCGGCGATGGCCCCGATGAGGGTGGTAAGGAAGGCCAGGGCCAGGGTCGTCATGAGGACTTTCACTGCGGCGGCGAAGGTCTGCAGGCCCGTGCCGTCCTTGCCCAGGCCGAAGTGAGTATTTATCGCCCGGGGCTGGGAGAACATGGTGATGAAGTAGTCCACCGTCCTGGCGGTGGCCTCCCCCATGTCCACCCCCTTCGTGTCGATGATGAGGAATCCCCAGGCCGTAAGAAGGACCAGGGAGAGGAGGGTCGCCTGAAGGAATATGTCCGCCCTGCCTATACGGTTGATGCGCATGCGTCCGTTGCGTCTGCGAATGATCCGGGTGCTCACAGGATCTTCCTCCTGAGGGTGTTGGATATGACTTCGATGGAAAGGACCACGACCATGATCAGGATGACCAGGAGGGAGGCGCTCTTGTACTGGAGGCTCTTGTAATAGAGGTCGAAGATGAAGCCGATCCCCGAACCGGTGAGCAGGCCCACCAGGGTGGCGGAGCGGATGTTCACCTCTATCATGTAGAGGATCCAGCTCACCAGCTGGGGCAGGGTGGTGGGTATGACCGCCCGGGCGACGATCTGGGGGAAGCTGGCCCCCACCGCCCTCAGGGCTTCCACGGTGCTCACCGAAGCCTCGTCGATGGTCTCCATGAAGAACCGGGTCAGGAGTCCGAAGCTGGTGAAGAAGAGGGCCAGGAATCCGGTGAAGGAGCTCTGCCCGAAGGTGAGAAGGAATATCATGGCCCAGGCCACCACGGGGATGTTCCGGTTGATGAGGGCGATGCCCCGGGCGAGGACGGCGAAGAAGCCGTTCGGACGGGTGGTGACCGATCCCGTCAGGGCGAAGAGGAAGGCGAAGAGGGCCGCCGTTACCGAGGACATGATGGACATGAACACCGTATCCGCCATCTTGTCCAGCATTTTGGGGAGCCGCTCCAGGGCTTTGGCGTCGGGGACGAAATTGTGAAGGGACCAGACGATGACCTTGGGCACCGCGCCGATCCCGTCCCGGAAGTTGAAGTCCGTCATCCGGGAGGTGACCGCGGTCAGGAGGATCATCCCCCCGATGAACAGGGAGAGGTATAGCTTGTTGCGGCGCAGGAATAGGTTGGCCGCCCGGGCATTAGTTGAGGATGAGGTCATCGGCTTCCGTCCCGTAGATCTCTTTGATCTGCTTGTTTTTAAGTTCTTCCGCCGGTCCGTCGAAGACCAGCTTCCCCTTGTTGAACCCCAGGATGCGGCCGGCGTACTTCCGGGCCACGTCCACCTGGTGGAGATTGATGAAAATGGTGATCCCCATCTCCCTCTGCACCTTCCTCAGATAATCCATGATCACCTTGGCCGAACCCGGATCCAGGGAGCTGATGGGTTCGTCGCATAGGATCATCCGGGGGTCCTGGACCAGGGCCCGGGCGATGCCCACCCGCTGCTTCTGTCCCCCCGAGAGCTGGTCGCAGCGGCGGTACATGAAATCCTCCAGCCCCAGAAGGGTCAGAACTTCCACGGCCTTCGCCTTCTCCTCCTCCGTATAGATGCCGAAGATGCCCGCCAGGGGACCCTTGTAGCCCAGGCGCCCGTGGAGGACATTTTCCAGAACGGAGAGGCGGGAGACCAGATTGTAATGCTGGAAGATCATTCCCAGACCGGTGCGGGCCTGGCGCAGTTCCCTGCCCCTGAGGGCGAGCATATCGCCTGCCTTGCTATATTTTATCTTCCCCTCCGTGGCTTCGATGAGACGGTTGATGCAGCGGATGAGGGTGGTCTTCCCCGAACCGGAAGGTCCGATGACGGCGACGAATTCCCCCTTCTTCACGCTGAAAGTGACGTCCTTCAATGCCGGGGCGTCCTTGTTGTAATACTTGGTGAGTCCGGTTACTTCCAATAGTGCCATAGTTACTCCTCTCTCCTGTTTCCCGGCGAGCCCCTCCCCCGGGGGGAGGAATTCTCCGGCAAAGAAAAAGGGGGGACCCCGGAGGAGTCCACCCTTTTGAACCGATGCTTAGTTGGATCCGGCCAGGGCGCGGATGGGGTCGTACCACTCGTCGGTGACGGCACAGAATCTCTGTCCCTGTTTGAAAAGGCCGGAGATCGCGCTGCCCTTGGGAGCGAAGATCTTTTCGTTGGCGGCGGTTTCGTCGGAGGTGAAGGCGTCCAGGAGCTTGGCCACGTCCTCGTCGCTAAGGATGTTGGTGTTCATGACGAGGGGCGCGTTGAGCACGGGAACGGTGGCCACGAGAACCACTTCCCTGCCGGGAACCTGGTCGAAGGGGGATTCGGCGCCGGCCTTTACCTTGATGATGTCCCCGGGGACGGGATCGTCGGCGTTGCCCTTGACCCATTCGATGTAGGAGCCCACGCAGCTGTTGCAGAAGGCGCCGATGTCCGCCTTGCCGGTCAGGACGTTAAAGAAGGAGCCCTGGTGGGAACCACCGAACATGACCTCGGAGAAAACCATGTCCTTTCCCCCTTCCAGAAGATCCTCCGCTTCCACTCCGAAGTTCTTTTTGATGATGCTGGAGGGAACCCGGAAACCGGAGGTGGAGCTGTTGGATACGAAGGAGAATCTCTTCTGCCTGAGGGTGTCCAGGCTGTATTTTCCGCCGATTTTGTACTGGGAGTCGTTTTCGATCAGGGTGCCCAGCATGGAGTAGTACTTGGCGTCGGCCAGGGTGCCCGAGCTGCCCGAGTTGGTAACCAGGGGAAGAACGGCGGGCTCCTTGGCGTGGGCCTGGACGTAGCCCTCACCGCCGAACCAGGAGAGGGCGGCGTTTTCATTGGCCAGGGCTTCGATGGCGATGGCGTAGTCCGTGGTGAGCTGTTCCTTGAACTCCCGGCCCAGGGCTTTGGACGCCACTTCGATAACGGCGGCCCGGGATTCGGCGAATTCCGGGGTGGACTCATTGGGGTACCATACCCATACCAGGGGCTCTTTGGCCTTCTGCGCGGCCGTGTCGGCCTTTTCGTTGCCCCCGTTGGCAACAACGGTCATGGCGGCGAAAGCAGCCATCATAAGAACTAATAATGTCCTTTTCATTAGTATCCTCCCGATCTCTTATTAGAATGTAGGAATAAGGTAGGCCAGTTCCATTAGGGGAGTGTTAAAGAATGGGCGGGGAATGCTAAAAAACCGTTAAATAGGGAATATATAAATATATATAATAAAATGAAATAAATAGAATCTGGCCGGGCACACAAAAAGGGTGCCCCCACCGGTTTTCCGACGGGACGACACCTGAGGAACAGGGAATTTTCTGCCGGTTCCTATCCTATCTCCATACCTCCCTGTCCAGGCCCTCCCCATGGAGGAAGTCCCCTATCTCCCGACCCCGTTTATCCCCCTTCCAGGCCAGAAAAACCCGGCCCGACCGGTAACCCTTCTCCCTGTGGCACAGGGGGCCCTCCCGGTAGTCTCCCCCCGATTCCCTGAGGATAATTCCCGCAGCGGCGTAGTCCCAGAGACTCAGGCGGGCGGACAAATAGATATGGGTGTCCCCCGTCGCCAGGGAGCAGAGAATCAGGGAGGCGGAACCGAAGGCACGGTGGCCGCAGACGAGGGGGGCCAGTTCCGCCAGGTCGACGGCATAATTCTGTCTCATCAGGTGGACCGAATTCAGGGAGAAGTCCACCAGGGAGTCCCGCAGTCCCCCCTCGGAGGATTTCCCCTCCAGGGGGACTCCGTTGAGGAGGGCCCCACCCCCGGTGATCCCCTCAAAGAGGTTGCCCCCGGCCACATCCTTCACCAGGCCGAACAGGGGCTTCCCCTCCCGGTAGCAGGCCACGCTTATGGCGTAATCCCTCCGGCGGTGAACAAAATTCGTGGTGCCGTCTATGGGATCGATGATCCAGACCACGCCCCGGTTCAGATCGGTTTCCCGGTCGGTTTCCTCGGTAAGAAAGTGATCCTCCGGAAAGTAACGGGAAAGGGTCCTTACCAGGTAATCCTCTGTTTCCCTGTCGTGACGGGTCACCAGATCCCGGTGATCCCCGTTCTTCCACTCCCCCTCGGGTGTGTTCTCAATCTCATCGCGGAGAATCCGGGCGGCCTCTTCCACGGCCTTCCTGGCCACTCCCAGGCGGCCGTCACGGGGCAAGGACAGGCCCTCCGGGGCGAGAATGTCCCCCAGTTCGTGGTCCGATCCGTAATCGCCGTGGCAGTCGCTCCCTCCGGTCAGGGCCAGGCCGTACTGCCGGGCCAGGTCCGCCAGAAGGGCCCGGTCCTCTTCGCTGTTGTCCTCATGGTTCAGTTCCAGGCCCCACAGGCCCCGGCGAGCCAGTTCGGGGATCAGGTCAAAGCTGTCCTGCTGCCCCGGGTGGGCCAGAACGGCCAGTCCCCCGTCCGCCTGGATGGCCCGGAGCGCCTCGAAGGCATCGATGTATTCCATATCCCCGGCGCACAGGCCCTCCCCTTTGAAAAGCTCCCGGTACAGGGGGGAGTAGATGCGGTCGGTCAGTCCCTTCTTCATGAAGTGGGCCATGATATGCTGTTTGTAGAGGGCCGTCGCCTCCCCCGCCTCCTCCCGTATCTCCCTCAGGGTCAGGGGGTATCCCGCCTCTTCCAGGAGGGCGATCTGCTCCCCTGTCCTTACATGGCGCCGGCGGAGGAGAGGGTCGCAGAGGGCCTTAATCCGGGGGGCCCGGGGGTCGAAGGCGTAGCCCAGGAGGTGGATGCGGCGCTTCCCCGTGAAGTCATAAGCGGATATTTCAATCCCCGGGATGATGTCCACCCCCTTGCGGATGCCCCAGGCCAGGGCCTCGGGAAGACCGGAGACCGTGTCGTGATCGGTCAGGCTGATGGCGGTCAGGCCCCTCTGCGCCGCCAGGGTGACCAGTTCCCCCACCGACCGGGAGCCGTCGGAGCAGCGGCTGTGAACGTGCAGGTCCGCCCGGGCCGTGTTGTAACTCACGGGAGAGCCCTGCCCCGGTGCATGCTGAACTCCCTGTCGCACAGGCCCTCCATGAACTCGATGTCGTGGAAGATGCCCAGCATGGTGGTCCCCTCCGCCTTGAGCTGCTCAATGAGGAGGCGCACCTTCTGCTTTGAATGGCTGTCCAGGCTGGCGGTGGGCTCGTCCAGGAGGAGGAGCCGGGGATGCTTGACCATGGCCCGGGCGATATTCAGTCGGAGCTTCTCCCCCCCGGAGAAGGTGGCGGCGTAGCTGTCCCAGAGGGTTTCGTCCAGCTCGAAGTGGCCCAGCATCCGGGCCGCCTCCACCCGGGCCTCCTCCCGGGATTTCCCCATCTCCAGGACCGCCTGCTCGATGATGGCCCGGGCGGTCATGCGGGGGAGCACGTCCAGGAACTGGCTCACATAGCCCAGCTCGTACTTGCGCAGGTAGAGGATCTCCCGCTCCGCCGCCCGGCTCAGGCTTATCCGCCCCCAGCGGGCGGAGTCGTAGAGGATCTCCCCTTCGTCGGGCAGGTAGGTGCGGTAGATCATCTTGAGGATGGTGG
>QKAI01000521.1 GCA_003246505.1 Spirochaetaceae bacterium
TAATTTCTGTCGAAATCATTAATTACCGATTGGTTCCCCTCCATCCTGTTCTCCGTCAGACTCCGGAATATTTCGAATCGTTCCTTAACCTGATCCAGATTCCCGTTTATCTCAGAGAGGAGTACATCCGCCGGTTTCAGACTCTCCTCCCCGGTGGACGCGGCCCACAGGTGATAGACCAGATGCAGATGGGACTGATAGGCGTCACGGTCCGCTTCAATCAGTTTGTCTATGGAGACCAGATGGACCTCATAAATGCTGCGCTCCCACCGGAGAATCTTCACAATTCCTATGACCGATGAAACAGCCAGCAGGACAAAGAGTATATTGATAACTCCTATGCCTGCCATAAGGCGTGTTCGAATATTCATGCATTTCCTTCCTGTTACAAAAGACTTTTAGTAAGATTATATTATTTCCTATGTAAATATGCAAATTCTGGAGTATCCTTTACAGGAAAGGAGGCGCCATGGAAGGCCGGAAGGATCTTGCCAATGATTTCACCCTGCTCCGGGAGGCCGTCATTGATGCCTGTTCGGTCATCTATCTCTTGAAAACGGGCGTCTTCGAAAGCCTGGCCGCGGAGATGACACTCCACTCCACCAATGACGTTTACGGCGAGACCGGATGGCCCCTGAGCGACGGCCAGCCCCGGCTCCGCCTGGTGCTTCATCCCTCCCTGCCGGAGGCCCGTTCCAACGACCACGGCCTTTTTCTCCTGGCCCGGGAGATGGGTCTCCCCCTCATATCGGAGGACCGGGAGGTACTCTTCATGGCGGAGGAGGCGGGCCTTCCCTACTACAACAGCCTGATGATGCTGATCTTTCTCTGCCACCGGGGGAGGATACTTCCGGAGGAGTACCCGGTATACAGGGACAGGCTTCTGAAGGAAGCCCATTACGGAGAGGGGATCATAAGGAAAGGGGAATCTTTTTTTTCTTCTCTTTTTTCATCCGGTACATCATCCGATCCGCCTTCTCCGTGATTTCCTCCAGGGAGAGGGGAGGGGTATAGAAGGCATAGCCCGCGCTGAAGGCCAGGCTGTAGGGGTTGCCCCCCTTTCCGTTCTCCCTCTCAACCTGGTCGCCGATTCTTTCGATCACCCTTAGGGCCACCTCCTCCGAATCCGTCTCCAGGAGTATGAGGAATTCGTCTCCCCCGTACCGGCCCACCCGATCCGTTTTCTTGACCGATCGCAGGAGGATATGGGACATGGAGACCAGAGCCAGATCCCCCGTTTTATGTCCCAGGGTGTCATTGATTTTTTTAAAACCGTCCAGGTCTATCATCATGACGCAGAAGGGGCCGGACCGGGGGAAATCCTGTTTCCGGCTCTGGAGGCATTCGTCTATCTGCCGCCGGTTCAGAAGTCCGGTCAGGTAATCCCGGGTCTCCCTCTGCACCTCCAGAAACAGATAGGTCATGAGTATGGCCAGCACGGTGAAGGGCCAGGTCGTCATCAAGCCGTAGAAGCGCATCTGAAGGGTGGCCCCCGCCGTGGGCAGCAGGGCGAAGAGAAAGAGGTTCAGCCAGAACGGTTTGTCCACGCTCTCCCTCTGCCTGATAACCAGGAGAAAGGCCTGCGCCACGATGAGATAGTTTATGGCGGCTATGACGGCTATGCCCGGTCCCCGGTGGTAGCGATTCCCCCCGTCCAGGGTGAATACGAATCCCGTGAAGGGGGTGATGCCCAAGGCCAGCACGGCGATGAGAAAGTAGGGGGCATAGAAGAATCTTTTCTTGAGCCGTTCCCCGGACCGGTAGATGAGCCTGTCCAGATAGCAGATCCATCCTATGAGGGGGAGAGAGGAAAAGAGAAGGAGAAGAAAATTGGAGAGGTAATTCAATATCTCCATCCCCCTTCCCGGCTGGCCCTCGGCCAGCCAGGGGATGATATCCAGGATGGTAACCGCAATGGCGCTCCAGCAGACGAAGCGGAGATAGCCTATGGAGTTGTCCGATCCCCGGTGCCTGAGCCGGATGCTGAAGAGGATAATCAGAAGTATGATAAGGGCGTAAATCCCAATGTCCACATGGAGGAAACCGGTCATGGAATACCCTCTCCCCCGGTATGGCCCGGGAAGGGATTATGCCTCATCCCCGAGAACCAGTTCGTCCAGGGCCGCCCCGGGGGGCACCATGGGGAAGACCTTGTTGTCCAGGGGGATATCGCAGTCCACCAGCACGGGGCATCCCGATTCGAGGGCCTGTTTCAGAACCGGCCGGGGATCATCCTGGGCCCCGATGCGGAAACCCTTCGCCCCGAAGGATTCGGCGAGCTTCACCCAGTCTATGGCGTAGTCCAGGGTGGTGGCGGAGTAGTTCCCGTTGTAGAAAAGGGTCTGCCACTGGCGCACCATGCCCAGGGTTTTGTTGTTCATGAGCAGGATGACCAGGGGCAGTTTGTTCTGCACCGCCGTGCTGAGCTCCTGGCAGTTCATACGGAAGCTGCCGTCCCCGGCCACGCTGACCACCTGCCTGTCCCGCCGGGCGAAGCAGGCCCCGATGGCGGCCCCCGTTCCGTAGCCCATGGTTCCCAGCCCTCCGGAGGTGAGAAAGGAGTAGGGCTGCCTGAAGCCGTAGAACTGGGCCGCCCACATCTGGTGCTGCCCCACTTCGGTGGCGATGAGGGCGTTGCCCCCGGTCAGTTCGGTGAGGGCGTCGAGCAGCTCCTTGGGCCTTTTGCTCTGGGGCGCCCGGCTGACGGGGAATTTCTCCCTGAGCTCCCTGATCTCACCCATCCACCGGGGGTGCTTCTTCTCCTCCACCCGCTTCAGAAGCTCCTCCAGGGCGGGCTTCATATGGCTGATGATAAAATGGTCCGTGGGCACATTCTTGTTGATCTCCGCCGGATCGATATCGATGTGGAGAATCCGCTTGTTCTCGTGGAAGCCTTCGGTCTTGCCCACCACCCGGTCGCTGAACCGGGCCCCCAGGACGATGAGGAGGTCGCAGTTCTTCATGGCCATGTTGGAGGCCTTGGAACCGTGCATACCAATCATCCCCGTGTAGTGGGGGTCGTCCTTCTCCATGCAGTCCATGGCCATGAGGCTCAAGCCCAGGCAGGCGTCGATTTTTCTGACCAGGGCGGCCAGCTCCTTCGCCGCCCTGCCCAGGGTGATGCCCCCCCCCGCGTAGATGAAGGGCCTCTCCGCCCGGCGGATCATCTCCGCCGCCCTGTTCCAGTCCTCCTCCGTGGCGGGGGAGCGGGGAATGGTGACCGGTTCGGGCTCCCTGTATTCATATTCGGTCTTCTCTATGGTGATGTTCTTGGGAATGTCCACCAGAACCGGTCCGGGACGGCCCGAGGCGGCAATGGCGAAGGCCTCCCGGATCGTATCGGCCAGTTTCGCCACATCGGTGACCATGTAGTTATGCTTGGTCACGGGCATGGTGATTCCCAGGATATCCACCTCCTGGAAGCTGTCCTTGCCCAGAAGATTCATGGGGGTATTGCCCGTGATGGCCACCAGGGGGATGGAGTCCATGTAAGCCGTGGCTATGCCGGTCACCAGGTTGGTCGCCCCCGGTCCGGAGGTGGCGAGGCAGACGCCCACCCTGCCGCTGGCCCGGGCGTAGCCGTCCGCCGCATGGGACGCCCCCTGCTCGTGGGCCGTGAGGATATGGTTGATGGTTCCGTCCCTGAACAGGGCGTCGTAGATCTGAATGACCGCGCCCCCGGGAAACCCGAAGATGGTATCAACCTTCTGCTCCTTCAGACACTGGATTATGATTTCCGCTCCCGATAATTTCATTTCCTTTCCTCCCTCTCAGCCGTTGAACTGACCTTCAATGACCGCTTTCTCCGCATTCCTCTTCATCCCGATGAGGGTATGGTCCCCCCGGGATATCCCGCTGATGCCCGTCTGAACGATCTCCCTGATCCCGAAGGCCCTGAGTTTGTTCTCCAGGCCCTCCAGCTTGGCAGTATCGCCCACCGCCTGAACGGTGATGGATTCCTCCGCCACGTCCACCACCTTCGCCCGAAAGAGTTCCGCGATCTCCCGGATGGCGGCCAGGTCTCTGTTCTTCGTATTCACTTTTATGAACATCAGCTGGCGGATGATCGCGTCGTCCGGGGTCAGAACCTCTATGTGCCTCACATCGACCAGCTTATCCAGCTGTTTTCCTATCTGCTCGAACACGGCATGATCCCCCCGGGCGACAATGGTCATGCGTGAAAATTCCGGATCCTCGGTGACGCCCACGGTCAGGCTGTCTATGTTGTAGCCCCGGCGGGCGAAAAGACCGGATATGCGGGTGAGAACACCGAAGTGATTGTTGACCAATACGGAAAAAACGCGCTTTTCATCCATCCTGTTCCTCCTATGCGGCTATGGCCACACGATAATTACTGTTGAAAGCGTATGGATATACGCTTCTCCCGCGGCGGGAGGCCTCACTTCGGAGACTCCATTCCCTGCGGGGGCTGAGTTAAGGTCGCAATCCTTATAATGGGAATTATAAGCCGCGACTAGCTAATGACGACTAGTAGGAAATTCGGAATGACCACGGACAGAACGCCCGCGTCGGAGGGGAGTATAGGGGGGTGGAAACCTGATCGTTCCCATGACTTTCCGGTCATTCTAGGCTCCTTACAGAAAGCAATCCGGTTATAATAAACAGCATCGCCGCTCCGGTGTCAAGGGAAAATCCGCGGGTCCGGTGAATTTACTCGGTGAAAAATACAGAAAAGGGGAGAAAAATTTGCAAAAAACCCACCGCCGTTTATACTTAATAGTAAATTGAACGGGAGGATAGGGCCCTTGAAATTTCTTGTAGTCGATGATGATTTCGTATCCCGCAGTCTGATGAATACCATATTGTCACGCTATGGAGTCTGCGATATCGCCGTTTCCGCCGAGGAATCCGTTTTTGCCTACAAGCGGGCGTTCAAGTCCGGCTCCCCGTATAGCGCCCTCTTCCTGGATATCCTGATGCCCGGTCAGAAGGACGGTATGGATGCCTTGAGGGAGATAAGAAAGTTCGAAAAGGACCGTAAGTTGACTATCCGGAATTCAATAAAGGTCATCATCGTTTCCGGACTGGATGAGCCGGATGCGGTCATGGGAGCGTTCAGGGATCAGTGCGACGCCTATATCTTCAAGCCGATCAAGGAGGATAAGATCCTGGGGGCCTGCAAAAAGGCGGAACTGGAGATTCGGGACAGGAAATGCGAGGAGGATCGGTGAGACTCTTGCTGGTGGATGACGATTTCATTTCAAGAAAACTGATGAATGTCATTTTGAGCCGTTATGCCCTCTGCGACATCGCCGTATCGGGGGACGAGGCTGTCATGGCATATAAGCTGTCCCTGAAGGAGGGCAATCCCTACGGGGGAGTCTTCCTGGATATTCTCATGCCCGGCAGCGACGGCTATTCCGCCCTGGAGAGGATCCGGATGATAGAGCAGGACAGGGGTATCCGGCCGGCCTCCCGGCTGAAGATTGTCATGTGCTCCTCCGTTGATGAGCCCCATATGATGATGAAGGCCTTCAAATTCCAGTGCGACGCCTACCTCATGAAGCCCATAACCGAAGAGAAGGTTCAGGAAGCGGCCCGCCAGGCGGGTCTCGCCCTTTAGCATGGCGACCGCAGGATGGGGGATTTAA
>QKAI01000448.1 GCA_003246505.1 Spirochaetaceae bacterium
ATCGATGATTTCCAGGGAATTATCCTTGATCCGGTTATTGGCCTTCACCAGAAAGAACATCATGACCAGGATGATGGCTATACCTAGGGCCGCCCCCGAAACGGCCAGCTTTATCCATATTTTTTTCACTTTATGTACTCCTTATCCAATCTCTAAATTAATTATAGGCCAATTGCGTCGTAAGTCAATTTTTCCGTTTTCCTACGCCCCTCTCCCTATGGTATGTCCCGGGAATTATCCCTATAATGGGCCCATGGAAAAGAAGTATTATTCATATAATGACATTCACAGAACGGTGAAGACCCTGGCGGATAAGATCAAATCCAGCCACCTTAAGCCGGAGATCATGATCGCCATCGGGGGGGGCGGGTTCATTCCCGCCCGGATACTCAGGACCTTTCTGGAAATTCCCATCCATACGGTGAGTATCGCCCTGTACGAGGGGAAGCAGACCGGAGAAAGGGGCCCCCAGATCACCCAGTGGCTGGACAAGCCGGAAGAGCTGATTGAGAACCGGCGCATCCTGATTGTGGACGAGGTGGACGATACGGGGACAACCATCGCCTTCTGCACGGAGCAGCTGGAGAAGTATAATCCCGCCGAAGTGGGCCTGGCCGTTCTCCACAGGAAGGACAAGCCCAAAAAGGCGGAGCTTCCCAAGATGGTGGACCACTATTTCTGCGGGGAGGAGCTGGGGGACGAATGGATATGCTACCCCTGGGACGCCCTGGACATTGACAACCGGTAAGCCCATGAGAAAGATCCCCCCGACCCTGCTGATCTTCCTGTTAACCGGTGTTCTCTTCGCCCTGGCCCAGCCGGAACAGGATATTGCCCTGGACCCTTCGGTTCTTCAGGGAGAGCTGGATAACGGCCTCGCCTGGTACGTACAGGAGAACGGGCTGCCCGCGGACCGGGCGGAGCTGCGCCTGGTGGTGAGAGCCGGTTCCGTCCTGGAGGAGGAGAATCAGCGGGGACTGGCCCACTTCCTGGAGCATATGGCCTTCAACGGCACGGAGAAGTATCCCCGGAACGAACTGGTGGACTATCTCCAGTCCCTGGGCATGGAATTCGGTCCGGAGATCAACGCCTCCACCTCCTTCGACCAGACCGTTTATAAGCTGACCGTGAATACGGCGGCGGAGGGAGAACTGGAGGAGGGCCTTTCCGTGCTGGAGGAGTGGGCCTTCCACATTGACCTCACCCGGGAGGAGGTGGACAGGGAAAAACCGGTCATCCTGGAGGAAAGGCGCATGGGAAGGGATGCCACGGGGCGGATGACGGAAAAGGGCTACCCCCTGATCTATCCCGATTCCCGGTACGGGGTACGTCTCCCCATTGGCCTGGAAGGGGTGATTCAAAACGCCACGGCGGAGGATCTGGACAAATTCTACCGGGACTGGTACCGCCCCGACCTGATGACGGTCATCGTGGTGGGCGATGTGGACAGGGGGGAAGCGGTAAGACTGATTGCTAAACTCTTCTCCTCCTACGCGACCCCGCCGGACGCCCCGGTCAGGACGGAATATTCCGTGCCCGGACACAGGGGCCCGCTTTACAGTCTTCAGAGCGATGAGGAAGCCACCGTTTCCTCCCTGGAAATCCTTAACAAATACGAACCGGCGGTGACCGACTCCCCGGAGGGGTGGGACCGGTTCTTCACGGAGCAGCTTTTCATCGCCATGTTCAACAACCGCATCTCCGAGCTGCTGGGCCAGGGGACGCCCCCTTTCATAAACGGCTACGCGGGCAGCGCTCCGGTCAATCGGGGGACCCATGTTTTCCAGTGGGGCGTCATGACCAATCCGGGGGAGCTCCAGAGGGGCCTGCGGGCGTACTGGACCGAGGTGGAACGGGTCAGAAGGTACGGGTTCACCCCGGCCGAACTGAACCGGGCGGGGGAGCAGATGCTCGCCGGCTACGACTATATGATAGGGGAGAAGCTCCCCTCCTCCACCCTGGCTTCCATCATTCTCTCAGCCGTCTCCACCGGGGACAGCCTGACCTCCCTGGAGTGGGAGAGGGGGAGGCTGACCGCGCTCCTGGGGTCGGTAACGCCGGATCAGGTGAGACGGGCCGGGGAGAAATGGTTCTCCGACAGGAACAGGGTCATCTCCTTCATGGGGCCCCGGGCTCCCCGGGAGGATCAGATCCGCCAGGTGATGGTTGAGGTGGAGGAGAGCGATCTGTCCCCCTACGAGGACGGCCGGGTTTTCTCCACCCTCATGGATCAGCTCCCCCGGCCCGGCTCGGTGATATCCAAGGCGTACCGGGAAGATCTGGATCTGCACATCTGGACCCTTTCCAACGGGCTCCGGGTCTATCTGAAGAAAACCGATTTCAAGGACCGGGAAATTCTCTTCAAGGGAGTCAGCCCCGGGGGAGCCTCCCTGGTTCCCGAGGGGGATCTGATCTCCGCGGCCCTGGCGGGCACTGCGGTGGACCAGTCCGGCCTGGGCCTCATGTCCTCCACCGAGCTTGAGCAGTTCCTGGCGGGCAAGACCGTCGCCCTCACCCCCTCCGTGGGTGACTACTGGGAGAGCCTGAGCGGATACGCCGTTCCCGAGGATATTGAGTATCTGATGCAGCTGATCCATCTCTACTTCACCGCTCCCCTCTACCGCCCCGCCGGATGGGAAGCCTACCGCAGCCGGCTGGCCGATTACCTGGAGCAGCAGCAGAAGGATCCCATGGAGCAGTACAGCCGCCTGCTCAACGAGACGGTATTCATGGCCCACCCCCGGGCCAAAATGCTCACCGCCGAAACCCTGGGCGAGATGGATTACGACAGGGCTTTCGGTATCTTCCGGCAGAGATTCTTCGACGCCGACGATTTCGGTTTCTATTTCGTGGGGAACCTGGACCTGGAGGAGATGGAGGGGCTGCTCGATCTGTACGGGGCCTCCCTCATCTCCACCCCGGAGAGCGAGAGCTGGCGGGACGTGGGACTCCGGTACAACGAAAGCGCCATGGAGAGGACCCTGAACGCGGGCATCGGGGAGCAGGGCTTCGTCTCCCTGATCATAAGCGGATCCATGGATTGGACCTACGATGGGGCCTACACCCTGTCCGCCCTGGGGGACTGTCTGGAGGACCGGCTCCTTGAAACCCTGCGGGAGGAGTACGGCGGGGCCTATACGGTCAACGTGTCCGCCCGGTCCCACATGGTCCCCGTGGGGGAGTACAGCCTTACGGTGCAGTTCTCCTGCGATCCGGAAAGGACGGAGGAACTGACCGATCTGGTGACGGCGGAGATGGAGGGCTTCCGGGAAGGCCTGGACATTTCCCCCTATGTGAAGGATGCGGCGGAAGCCCGGCTGAGGGGCTTCGCCGAGAACCGGGAGAACAACGGCTGGTATCTCTACAACCTGAGCTTCCTCATCTCCCGGGGCCTCGATCCCGCCCTGTTTCTGAGGGGGGAAGAGCTGGCCCGGTCCCTGAGCGAAGAGGACGTGAGGGATGCGGCGAGGCGGTATCTGAATACGGAGAGGATGGAAAAGGTCTTTCTGAAGCCGGCGGAATAATCCCGGTTTCTTTTCCTACGCCCCCTGCAAAATCGTTAAAAAAATATCCTGAAACCCTAATCCGGCCCTTGTAAAGGGGCCGGATTTTCCCTATTATGTTGCATGATCGGGATTCCTCTCTGGAGAGCAGACAACAATAAGCAGATTTTCAGACAATAACCCTGTTCCTTTGGCAAAGGGATCTCAGTTTTTTGAATTAATTCATTACAGGAGTGACATATGGGAGTTGGATTAACCATTACCTTAGTGGGTATGTCGGTTGTATTCTGTTTCCTGGCCCTTCTTGTCGTCTCATCCAGACTCATGTCTGCGATAATCGTCAAGTTCTTCCCCGAAGCGGAAGAGCCGGAAAAACCGGTAAAAAGAGCCGTAGGAAGCGCGGATACGGACATTGCTGTCGCCATTGCAGCAGTCAAGGCTTTTACAAAATCTTAAAGAGGAAATTATGAGCAAGAAGAAAATTAATTTTATGTGTACCGCTTTCCGTGACGGATTCCAGTCCGTGTACGGAGCCAGAGTATTGACGGAGGATTTCATCCCCGCCGTGGAAGCTGCCGTGGCAGCCGGAATCAATCACTTCGAAGCAGGCGGCGGCGCCCGTTTTCAGGCTCCCATTTTCTACTGTAACCAGAGTGCCTTCGACATGATGGACGACTTCCGCAAGGCCGCCGGCCCCGACGCCAACCTCCAGACCCTCGCCAGAGGGGTCAACGTGGTAGGCCTCTCCTCCCAGTCCCGCGACATCATCGATCTCCATGCCAAAATGTTCAAGAAGCACGGCATGACCACCATCAGAAACTTCGACGCCCTTAACGACGTGAACAACCTGATCTACTCCGGCCAGTGCATCCACGACGCCGGCCTGAAGCACGAAGTGGTCGTTACCATGATGGCCCTGCCCCCCGGAGCCACCGGCGCCCACGATCCCGATTTCTACGAATCCGTGCTCAAGAAGATTCTTGACGCGGGCATTCCCTACGACTCCGTCTGTTTCAAGGACGCCTCCGGTACCACTACTCCCGCCGTCGTCTTTGAAACCATCAAAAGGGCCCGCAAGCTCCTCGGCCCCGCTATGAATATTGTTTTCCACAGCCATGAGACCGCCGGCGTTTCCATCCAGCAGTACATGTCCGCCATCGAAGCCGGCGCCACCCAGGTGGACCTGTCCATGGTTCCCGCCTCCGGCGGTACATGCCAGCCCGACATTATGACCATGTGGCACGCCCTGAGAGGTACCGACTACGATCTGGGCATCGACCCGGACAAGATCATGGAGGCGGAGGAAGTCTTCAAGGAGTGCATGGAGGATTACTTCCTGCCCCCCGAAGCGACCCAGGTCAACCCCATCATCCCCTTCTCCCCCCTTCCCGGCGGCGCTCTGACGGCCAACACCCAGATGCTCCGTGACAACGGCCTGATGGAGAAATTCCCCGAAATCACCAAAGCCATGGGCGAAGTGGTTATGAAGGGCGGTTACGGTACTTCCGTTACTCCCGTATCCCAGTTCTATTTCCAGCAGGCGTTCAACAACGTCATGTTCGGGCCCTGGGAGAAAATCGCCGACGGTTACGGCAAGATGGTCCTGGGCTACTTCGGCAAGACCCCCGTCGAGCCGGATGCGGAAATCAAGAAACTCTGCCAGGAGAAGATGGGCATGGAGCCCGTCGACGAACTGGTTGTGGACATCAACGACAGAAACCCCGCCCTGGGTATCGAAGCGGCCAAGAAAATGCTCAAGGACAACGGCATTACCGACCTGTCCGATGAGAACATCTTCATCGCCGCCGCCTGTCTGGACAAGGGTATCATGTTCCTCAAGGGCGAAGCCAAGGTCAACGGCGTGAGAAAGGGCGCGAAGAGCGCCGCCGCAGCCGGCGATGATGTTTACGGCGGTTACACCGTTTCCGTCAACGGCAAGAAGTACGGCGTCAAGATCGAAGGCGACAAGGCTGTGGTCAACGGCAAGAGCTACGATATCAACGTTACCGAAGGTATCGACGAATCGGCCGCCTCTTCCGCAGCCTCCGCCGGCGGCGAAGGCAAGCCCGTCAAGGCTCCCATGCCCGGTCTGGTTC
>QKAI01000113.1 GCA_003246505.1 Spirochaetaceae bacterium
GGGGCCCCGTGGGACTTCTCTCTGCGCCGGGCCACGGGCTCGTCCGGGAGCTCGTCCACTACGAGGGCCATGTCTATCACCTCATCCGGAACCGTTACGGCAGGGAAGGGGAGGATCTCCGGTCCTGGAAGTTCTATCCCCACTACCACGAGGCCATGGAGATCATGATCTTCGACGGGGAGTATGCGGAACTGCTCTGCGACGGCCGCAACTACCGGGCGGAGAAGGGGGATGTCATGGTGGTTCCCCCGGGGAGCATCCACGACGTCATTTTCTGGGGCCGGGGCCGTTTCGGGTGGATAACCATCCAGATGGACTATAAGCAGATCTCCCGCCTCATCGGCAATACGCCCCTTTCCGTTCCCCTGAGAATAAACGGCCGCCACGGAGAGGAGATACGCCGCGCCCTCCGGGAACTCCACTACTACGGCTCCCCCGGGGAACCCTATGGCCGGGTGAGCGAAAAGTTCCGCGACCTTCAGGTCCTGGCGGAAATCCTCTCCCTGCTCCTGGAGCAGGGCAGCGAAGAGTACCGGCTTCCCGACTCCTCCACGGAGAGCGTACGCAAAATCATAGACCATTGCTATGAGAATTTTCACAAGGAACTGAATCTGGACGAGCTTTCCGGGCTCTGCAGCCTTTCCAAATACCACATGTGCCGGATCTTCAAAAAAACCACGGGAGTCACCATTATCAACTATCTGAATCTGATCAAGATCGAAGAGGCCAAGAGAATGCTGCGCCAGCAGGGGAAGAATATCACCGAGACCTGCTTTGACTGCGGATTTTCCAGCGCCTCCTATTTTATCGGGCTCTTCAAGAAACATACCGGGGAAACCCCCAAGCAGTGGCTGAAGAGCCGGGCCCCCTGAGGAGCGGGACAATGAAGAAAAGCGATGCCTATCTGAAAATCGTGGAGTGGTCCGACGAACATCAGTGCTACGTGGGGACCTGTCCCGGCCTGTTGGCCGGGGGCGGGGTCTACGGGGATGACGAAACGGCGGTGTACCGGGATCTGTGCCGTTACGCCCGGGAGTGGATAGAGATCATGGAGCGGGACGGCATACCCCTCCCCGAAGGGACGGCCCGGAAAAGCTATTCGGGGAAATTCGTCCTGAGGACCGGGGAGGAGCTTCACCGGGAACTCTCCCTCCGGGCCCTGATCAAAGGGGAAAGCCTGAACGCTTACTGCGTGGAACTGCTCAAAAAGGGGCTGCTCAAGGAGAAATAGGGACCCTTTCCACCTCGGACAGGGAGATTTTGATCAATTCCGCCCTGTCCGGCGGGGGACAGTCAAAGTAAACCGATTCCCCCCGATTCGGGGGGTGAAGCCTGACGACCAGGGGTCCTCCCGTCCCGCAGGAGGAGCAAAGGTCCTTGAGCCCGATCTCCCAGGGGGCGCCGCAATAGAAGAGATCCCCGACCAGCTTCCCGTTCAGGAGGAGCTCTCCCCGGTCACAGACCAGATCCAGGGTCAGATAAATCTCCCCCCTCTCCGCCAGGAAGAGGGCAATCCTTTCCAGGTCAATTTCATAGGTTCCCTCATTTATCATTCTCCAATCGGGGGTGAAGGGCAGGGGCCTCTCGGTGAGGGCGTAGACCCCCTCCTCCCGGGAAAGAACCCGGATAACCGTTCCGTCGGAAAGGGCCATCTCCCTTCCCCCGGCGGGAAAGGTCAGGAGGGTTGCCGTCTCCTCTCCCGGAAGGGTGATTTCAAGAAAACCCGGTTCCCCCGTAAAGTTGTGGAAGAAGAAGGAATCCGACTTTTCCGAGGGAATCCGGCAGACCGGTTGCACGGTGGCCCGGTTCAGGAGGATATCCCCCCCGGGGGAGGGGAGTGTCATTCGGAAGGGCAGGAATCCGTAGGTATGGGGTTTAATCAGGAGGGGAGGAAAAGTCAGGTCTCCCGGGGATGAGCGGAGGAGGAATTCCACTTCCCGGGTGGGGAGTTCCTGGCGGCGGGAGTGGTTGTTGATGAAGAGAAATCCCCCGGTTCCCTCCGTTCTCAGAGACCAGCGCAGATTCTCCCTGTCCTCCGGATCCGTCGGGGAGGATTCGGGGAAAAGAGGTTCCAGGGGCGCCAGTTGATCGCCGAAATCCCGCAGGAAGTAGTAAACGAGTTTATTCCGGAGAGCGGATCTGCGGATACGGCCGTATTCCCCGATCATGGTCTGGAAATCGTAGGAGAGGCGGGGCACGTCGTTGGGTGAGCCGCTCTCCCGGGATTCCTGGGTATAGCCTCCCCTGCCCACTGGATTGGTTCCCCCATGGAACATGTAGTAGCCGGGCATGTTCATCCCGCTCCCCAGCTTGGAAAGGGTCAGAGCTGAAACATCATCGTGGCTAATCCACGGGCGTCTATGCCCGGTAACCTGAATTCCCCAGCCCAGTTCGCAGGTCAGGTAGGGCGTCCTACTGGGATCCCAGCTTATGCTCCGCTCCTGCTGTTGTGGCTTACCCACCAGATCATCCCAGATATCCCCCCATGACGGGCAGGACTTCGTCCCGGGGAATATTGGCCCCGCCCCATCCGGTTACGGAAATGAAGGGGGCGTCGATACCCTCCTCCCGGGCGATCCCTGCGGAGGGTGCGGATATGATCGTCCGTACCGGGGCCGCCGCAATGGCCGTATTCATTCTCTATCTGAATGCCTATTAGCGGCCTTCCCCTTCGGATATCCGCCCCGGGGCCGATATGTTTTCCGATCTCCCCGTAGAACTCCCGGACACGGGAGAGGTAGTCCGGATCGTCGGAACGGAGCGCCATACCCTGCCGTCCCTCCTCCATCAGCCAGTCGGGAAATCCTCCGTTCCTGGCTTCCCCGTGGGGTCAGGGTCCGATGCGGAGCCAGAGCTTCATTCCCAGCTCCCCGATCAGTCCGGTAAATCCCCGAAGATCCCCGTTCCCTCCCCAGTCCCATTCTCCCCGGGTTTCCCCATGGTGAAGCCAGAAGACGTAGGAGGACACAAGGGTAACCCCCAGGCTCTTCATCTTTTCCAGCTCCCTCCGCCAGACATTCCGGGAGACGCGGGAGAAGTGGAATTCCCCCATCACGGGGATCCAGGGGAACCCGTTCCTGGTGAGATAGCGGCTGTTCACGCCGTACCGGTCCCCTCCCGGGGAACTTCCCCCCATGGCGGACAGATGGGCGGTCAGGGGGGCGGTTTTTTCACGGTGCAGATATATATCCCGATGAATGATCAAACTTACTCCCAACTGCGGTTGCTTTACCCTATCATAGCACAGCTCTCATGGGTAAAAATGAAAATGGCTACCCGGCTAGATGCCCCCGGGGATACATGAGATAGGCCGGTCCCTGGTAGTGACCCCATCTGAGGGTCTCCCGGGAGAGGTAGAATTCCTTCTGCACGTCAAAGAGGCAGGCCGACAGGGACGCTCCGGTCAGGGGTTGGTTCCTCTTCCCGTCAAACCAGAGGGCCAGCCGCACCTCCCCTCCGAAATCCCCCGTGAAGGGATCCATCTGGAAGGCGGAGAAACTGCGGATCTCCACATGGGGGCTCTTCCGCCACTCCTCCACGCTTGTCTCTCCCCCGTCCACGACGAGATTCCGGATCTGACCGGTGGGGGGAACCTGGAGATAGTGACAGTACTGGACATTCCCGTGATAGCGGAGCAATTTCCCATTCCGATAGATTTCCCACTTTTTGAGGGCCGTGCCGTCCTCGTCGAAGATCTCCCCGTAGGGGGAACCGGCCAGGGCGGGCTCCAGGCTTATTGAGACCAGATCCCCCCGGGCGTCCTCTCCCTGGAACACCTCTCCCAGGGCGGTACGGGCGATTTTCTCATATACCAGCTTGGCATTGCTCTGCTTCAGGTAGAAATCCATGATCTCCCGGACCGCCTCGCCGGAGAGGATCACCGGTATCTCCTTCAGATCCGGCGCCTTGACCGCCCGGCTGCGGAGCCGGCAGTCCTCGATCTGGTCCCGGCTCTCCCGGGCTATAATGTCTCCCTCCGGATCGGCGAAGGAGAACATGTTATAGATTTCCACGTTCTCCCTTTCCCCTTTCCACTCGCAGATCAGTTCCACTTCCCCCGTCCCGAGGGAGTAGGAGACGTCGGTGCCCCGCGAGGTCAGCAGGCGGTACTCACGCCGGTTCAGGAAAATCTCCGCGGAGTTGATCCCCTCCTCCCTCCCTTCGCCGTAGAGGCCCAGGTAAATCTTTTCCAGGGAGACGATGGGCTCCTCATCCATGAGAGGTGACAGGGGCACCGGAACGGGACCGGTAACCCCATCGGCCATGGGATAGGGAGGATTCTTCACAAAGGAGGAGGCGAACCAGGCTTTCTCCAGCCGGCGAACCGTTTCCCCATCCCCCATCCCCTCGGGAAGGATGATCTGGGCTGATCCCTTGAAAAGCTGCCCCTCCTCTTCGTAGAGACGGAAAAGGGTTACCCGATAGCACGCAACCCTCTTGGCCCTGTTCATGTCCAGATCCTTACGGATGAAGAAGAATTCCCGGGAGGATATTCTTTCCTCCCGGATGATCCACTCATCCACTCCCAGTTCGCCGAGTATTTTTATGATTCTTTCTCTCCCGTTCATTATGACAGTCTTCCTTTCGTTTTGATGTAGGGACCGCCGGTGGAGGTTTTCACCAGCTCCTTGTGCCCCTTGCCGCAGGCCCCCGACCCGGAGAGGACAAATTCGGAACTGACCATGTCTATGGCCTGAAGGAGATCGGGCACGTATCCGGTCAGATAGACCGGGGCCACCACCTTTCCGGTGAGGCGTCCCTCCCGTATCTCCCGGCCCAGTACGGAAACGCACTGGATGCCCCAGTTCTTCGGATCCTCCATGCCCGAGGAGAATCCCTCCAGAAGATAGCCCTTGGAGATGGATGCTATCATGCCATCCACCGAATCGGTTCCCGGCTTGAAAAAGGTGTTGGTCATGCGGGCGTAAGCCTTGCGCTCAAAGGATTCCCTTTTTCCGTTCCCCGTTGGTGCCGTTCCCAGCCGGAGTGAGGAGAGGCTGTCCGAAATCCCCGCCCTGAGAATACCCCCGTCTATGATCAGGGTATCCGTCCCCAGGGTCCCCTCGTCGTCGAAGAGATAGGAGGAGACTTCCCGGGCCGCCGCCGCCCCGTCGTGCATCTCCACCTTGGGAGAGGCCACGGGCCTGTTCATGTACTCCACCGCCCGGGCCCGGTTTTTCACGAACATGTCCAGCTCCACCCCGTGGCCGAAGGCCTCGTGGGCGATAAGCCCGGACATGGCGGGATCGCAGATGATGTCGTACTCCCCGGGGACGACCCTTTCCGCGCCGAGCAGCTCCTCCGCCTCCTTCACCGCCAGGGGGATGTTTTTCCTTATCTCTTCGGTCAGCTCGTAGCCGGCCAGCCCCGAGGAGGAGCGGAACCCGTACTGAATTCCCTTTTCTCCCTTGGCAATGGCGAAGACGTATCCCTGGGACCACAGGTAGGACTGCTCCAGATCCCGGCGGGGGGAGAGAAAGAGCTTGGAGGTCTTCACGTGCTCATAGCGGATTCTCACGTCCACGAGGAAATCGGCCAGGGACAATCCCTCCTTCATGTAACCGGTCAGACGGGAGATGATGTCCCGGGGGGAGATTTCCTCCGGATCGGTCTCCACCCTGTCCGAGTAGGACCTGAGGATCTCCTCCTCCTCCATGACCGGATAGGCCAGGGGGATGCCGGAAATACCGGGAATGCGGTTCTCCCCGGCCACCTTCCGGATCTCCCCTTCCACGGCATTCAGGTCTTCCCCGCCGGTGAAGGAGTACTCCGAATAACCGGTCCCGTTATGGACGCGGCAGACGAAACCCCGTTCCGCCCAGCGGGAATCGGACACGGAGGAACCGGTTCTGGTCACCATGTAGGAGGTGCCGGCCACATCGGTGCCCAGGAGGGAGACATAGGGAAAGTCCCGGGACAGCCGTATAATCAACCGGCGTAGGGCTTCTTTGTTTTCTCTGAGATAATCGGAAAAGGAAATATTCATGGGAAAAGCATAGCACGCGGCCGGAGGGAAGACAATGGAAATATATTTCATTCTCCCCGGAGGGGAATTCCTTTGAATTGCTATATGGCAGATAGTATATTTATAGGTATGGAAGAAATGCGAAGAAAAGGTTTGATATTCATCGTGGTTCTTATGATCTTATATATTGGAACCCTTGCCCCCCGGGGCGCAGGGGACTCATCCCTGACGGGTGAGAAAGGGGATTCTATGGATGAAATGACAGGGGAAACGAAATCCCTCCTGAACGGACGTCTGACCGAGGAGGAATACGGTGTGCTGGAATTAAAGGGTACGGAGCGGGCTTTTACCGGGGAGTACTGGGACAGCCATGAATCGGGCACCTATGTCTGCCGGCGGTGTAATCAGCCCCTTTACCGTTCATCGGACAAGTTCGATTCCCGATGCGGCTGGCCCAGCTTTGACGATGAGATTGAGGGGGCAGTGACGAGACAGACCGACCGGGACGGCAGGAGGACGGAGATCCTCTGCACCACCTGCGGGGCCCATCTGGGGCATGTCTTCCTGGGGGAGGGGTTTACGGAGAAGGATACCCGCCACTGCGTGAATTCCCTCTCCCTGCGATTCATCCACGGAACGGGTGACACGGGACGCGCCGTCTTCGCGGGGGGCTGTTTCTGGGGGGTTGAGCATTTTTTCATGAAGCAGGAGGGGGTCCTGGAAACGACCGTGGGTTATACGGGGGGTCATAAATCCTATCCAACCTATAGGGAAGTCTGCTATACCGATACGGGCCATGTCGAGGCCATCGAGGTAATTTACGATCCTAAAAAAGTCAGCTACAGGGAACTGGCCATGCTCTTTTTTGAGACCCACGATCCTACACAGACCAACGGGCAGGGACCGGATCTGGGCGCCCAGTATCTCTCCCGGGTCTTCTATGAGAATGACTCCCAGAGGGAGACCGCGGAGGATCTGATCCGCCTGCTGGAGGGCAGGGGCTACCGGATCGCCACGGAATTGAAGCCGATCGCCGCCTTCTGGCCGGCGGAGGATTATCACCAGGAGTACTATGCCAATAACGGCAAGACTCCCTACTGCCACGCCTATACGAAAAGGTTCTAGTGGCCCGCTCCCCCTCGGCGCTTCCTCCACCCCAGGACGGTCTCCCGGAGGGAGAGGAAGCAGGGGAGGAAGATCAGACAGCCGACGGTGGTGTTGATCAGGGCTATGGAGATGAGGATGCCGAAGTATCCGATGGGCCGGAAGGTGGAAAAGAGCAGGAGAATCAGCCCCGCCACAATGGAGAGACTGGTCAGAACGATGGGCCGTCCGGTCATCTCCATGGTGTGTCTGAGATCCCCGTCCTGCCGGTAGTGGAGCAGGAAATGGATGGAATCGTCCACCCCGATGCCTATGGATACGCAGGAAACCATGACCGTGGTCAGATCCAGGGGGATGTTTACCGCAACCATGAGGATGAAATTCAGAAGGACCCCGGCGAACATGGGAACCAGGGAAAGAAGCCCGTACAGGGCGGAGCGGAAGGTATAGCTGGAAACCAGGAATATGAGGATGAAGGCGGTGATTGTGGAGACGGCCAGATCCTTTGTCAGCTGGTTGTAGAGATCCTGAAAGAAAAGCCGGGGGCCGAGTATCCTGTAGCTTAATCCTTCTGGAGCGTATACGTCCAGAACGGCCTGAATCTTTTCCAGCAGGGCGGGGATCCGGTCCTCTCCCAGGGCGAGACCCGTCTCATGGTCGTAGTAGCGAAAGGTGATGTTGTAGCGGGTATAGCTGTCGTTGACGAAGCCGTTGATCAGCTCCTCCACCTCGGGATCCGTCTCCCGGTAGGTATTCAGGGCCCGGGATAGAAAAAGAATGGGTCCCTTGGAGGCAGGAAAATCCCGGGTCCCCTTCGTCGCGTACTGGGCCTCCCGCACGAAGGTGTCGAAGGAACGGGTATTGGTGATATCGTCAATCCGGAGGATTTCCAGCTCCAGTGTGTTCAGTCTGTCCAGAAGATCCCTGTCAAGGAAGGTGTTTTCCTCCTCCCCCTCAAAGACGACGGTAAGTTCGCTGAAACCTTTCATCTTCGTCACCAGATGGTTCATGTCCTTAATCACGATATCGTCCTGGGGAAAATAGGTGGCGTAGTCCGTATTGATTTTGATATGGGGATAGGTGAGCAGGAACAGGACCGGGATGATCAGGAATATCCCTATGATGATGAACCGGTGGTTGATGATCTTGCGGGAGGAGAAATTGATTATCCGGGAGATAAGCCCCTCCCTGACCCCCGTTTTCTGATGGACGTGGGGATTGCTCATGAGGCTGAGGGCGCAGGGCAGTACGATGAGGGAGAGGACGCTGCAGGAGAGTATGCCGAAGCTGGAGGAGAGGGCGAACTCCTTGAGCTGGGTCAGGGATGTGACCAGGAGGCTCAGAAACCCGACAACCGTGGTCAGGGAAGCCATGATGATGGTGGAACTGACCGAAGAGACGGCCCCGGTGATCCAGAGTTTGTCCGATCCCTCCTCCGGGGAGAAGCGGAAGTAGCTGTTGAGTATATGAATGCTGTAGGAGCTGCCCAGGGTCAGAACCAGGGGGGGGACGACGATGCTCACGATGGAGATGGCGAAACCCATCAGGGACATGAAGCCGATAGTCCACACCGTACCGCAGATGATCACCAGGACCGGTAGAAATATCGATCTTTTCGAGTTGAATCCGAAGTAGTAAACCACCAGGATGAGGACTATTCCCAGGCTCAGGAAGATGGAGATATCCCGGGCCAGGTACTTTCCCGCCGAAACCTCAAAGGGCGGGTTCCCGGATATGTAAACCTGGCCCTGCTCCCTGAGGGGGGCCAGGCAGGATTCTATCTTGTCCATGAAAAGGGTGAAGTCCTGAACCTCCCCGTATTCCAGCAGAATCAGGAACATGGTCCCGTCGCCGCTGATGAAGAGGCCCTTCGTAAGTTCGCCGGTGGTCATGCGCTTTTTGAAGAGGGCCAGTTCCTCTTCGTCCGCCGGGGCTTTCCCCGAATCGGAGCTGCTGACCAGAGTGAAGAAGGATCCTCTTTTCTCAAAGGCGGTCTGGGCGAAGGGGGAGGAGAGTTTTTCCACGCCCCTTATCAGCTGAAGCTTCCAGAGGGCTTTTTCCAGGTCCTGGAGAAAGGACAGGTCAAAGAGATTCTCCCTTTCCACCCCGATGACGAGGTATTCGTTCTGGGGAATGCCGTAGGCCTGGAATTCCTTTACGAGATCATCCCTGTCCGGGAGGAGACTATCCGCGTCGGCCCGGATTTCCACATGAATGGCCTGCCAGCCCATGAAGACCGTCACCATGAGGGTGAGTGCGAGGACGGCAATACGGTGCCTGATCAGGTATTTTAATATCTCTTCTACGGCCCTTACCATGGGAGAAAGACTCCACAATATTCAGGCCCGATGCTGTTATTCTCCGACATTACCCTTCATGATAGTATAAATCGGGAGGAAATACAATTCGGATTCTCCCGCCCCGCCCGGTTACCTTCCCCTCCCCGCCTCATCGATGAGCGTCGGGTAAAGATTGTGTGCGCACTCCTCGCAGAGCCCGTGGCTGATTTCCGCTTCCGAATGGCTCTCCACGTAGATTTCCAGATCGATCCAGGCGCCGTCATCGTCCCGTACCTTTTTGCAGGAAGCGCAGACGGGAAGATAGCCGCTCAGGGTTTTCACCGCTGCCAGGGCTCTCTGGAGCTCCTCGGTCTGCTTGATGAGACGGGTTTTGTATTTTTCCCTGTAATACTCGAACCAGTGGGTCACCAGGCTGACACTGAGATAGGAAATGAGAAATCTCATGGCCGTGACTCCGGTGTAGGGATAGACAAAGGGCAGATTCAGGGGATCGATGAAAACGATAAGGGCGGATAACAGGATGGTCGCGTTCCAGTACTGGCTCTCTTCCTTTCCCAGGATGAAGTAAATGCTGAGAGGATAGACATACATCCAGTGAATTTTGGAACCGTCCTCCCCCCCCGTGGTCAGCATGAAGAGGAGGAGAGAGCCGAACAGAAACGTGTTGACCCGAAAGAGTCTGAGGAGATGGGAGGTTCTGCCCAGGCGAAAAAGACTTATTATGAGGGACAGGAGAATGGGGACGATAAAGGCCGTCTGCCAGTAGTCTTGGGATACAAAGAAACTGACCAGTCCGAAGGTCAGCATCAGGGGTATCCCGGTCAGGGCAAAGATCAGAAATTGATTTTTTCTGATGTCCGCAGCCGGCGAAAAGACGGCGACTAAGAAACTTATAATTTTTTTAAATAACACCATTTTTAAATTCCCATCGGATAACTTGAACATTATAAGTCATGAATTCCCTTTTGTCCAACATATTGACCGGTGATCTTCCTTTTGAGGATTGGGGAAAAATGTATTATAATGGGAACAGATGAAGGCGGAGATTTACTATTTTTCCTCTACGGGCAATACTCTTCTGCTTGCCAGAGACGGAGCGGAAAGGCTGAAGGCTCAGCTGATACCCCTCTCCTCTCTCCAGTCTCTCCATTTCATCAGCAGCCAGGCCGACATCATAGGCTTCTATTTTCCCGTCTATCACGCCACCTTCAACGAGCCGGGCATTCCCTATTTTATCCGGGATATCATTAAAAGCTTCCGGGGTCTCAGGGACAAATACGTTTTCGCCGTCTGTGCCCATAACGGCATGCCCGCCTTCACCCTGGACAACCTGGACCGTCTCCTGAAGGAGAAGGGAGCCTTTCTGGCCGGCGGAATGGATGTGAAGATGGGGATCCCCTACGGCACAAAGGAGAAGACCGCCCATCTTCTTGCGGACCAGCCTCTTACCTTTGACCGGGAGGCGGAAGCCGTCCAGAGGGAGTCCCTCATCAACCAGTACCGGGCCCGGGCGGAACGGAGCGGCTTTTACGAGAGGATCCACCGGCGCGAGACTTGCCGCCTCTGGAAAAGAACGGCCCTGTCACGCCTCTTACTGGGAGGGATTCTCAAGGTACAGAGGAAACCGGCCCTGGACCGCTACCGGGAGCTGGCCCACTTCGGGGGCGACGATTTCCGGGAGCTGACCCGGTTCGCCGACAGGAGCTTCACCCTCTCCGGCGATTGCAACGGCTGCGGGGTATGCGAGCGTATCTGCCCCGTGCACAATATCGAGATCTCCCGGGACGTTCCCCACTGGCAGCACCGCTGCGAGAACTGCTTCGCCTGTTTCCAGTGGTGTCCCGTCGAGGCAATAGGCGGTAGGGTGACGGAATATGAAAAGAGGTTCCATCAGCCCGCCCTCACCCTCAAGGACATTCTCAATGACGATTCCGTCTGACCCTGCCGGGCTTGCTTCCCGGGGTTCCTGCAGTTTATAATAGGGAAAAGGAGAGATACATGGTTTCTAAGGAGTGTCACAGCCTGCCGGACGAGTATTTTCTGGCAGATACGGATACCCTGGCCAGACAGTTGCTGGGAAAAATTCTCAGGCGGACCTTTTCCGACGGTTCCTCCGTCTCGGGGAGGATCTGCGAGACCGAGGCCTACAGCCAGGACGATCCCGCCTCCCACTCCTACGGCGGTCTTACCGAGAGGAACCGGGCCATGTTCGGACCGGGGGGACGGGCCTATGTGTACATCAGCTACGGAATCCACTGCTGCGTCAACTGCGTGGCCGGACCGGAAGGGGAGGGCCGGGCCGTCCTGATAAGAGCCCTTTTTCCCCTGACGGGCCGGGAGAAGATGATCTCCCTCAGGGGCTGCGAGAAGTGGCCCGAAGACAGGATCAAGCGGAGCCTTCTCAACGGCCCGGGAAAGATAGGCCAGGCTTTCGGCCTGGACCTGGAGCTGAACGGGCATCCCTTTTCCGAGGAGCCCCTGCGTCTTTACGACGACGGCCTGACAGTCCCCGACGAGGAGGTGAGCATCACCCCCCGCATCGGCATTACCAAGGGGGCGGAGCTGCTCAGGAGGTATCTGTGGGAGAGGGCATGACCGTTCTTGTCACCGGCGCCTCCCGGGGCATAGGAAGGGCGGTGGCCCTGATTCTGGCTCGGGAGGGCAACCGGCTCATCCTGTCCAGCCGGCCTTCCCCGGCCCTGGAGGAGACGGCCCGCCTCGTCCGGGAGAGGGGGGCCGAGGCTCTGATCTATCCCGCCGACTTTACCGACCGGGAGAGCGTTAGCGCCCTGGCGGAGAAGCTTTGCTCCCAAATCACCGGTCTGGACGTTCTCATAAATAATGCGGGACAGGCCCTGTCCGCCCCGGTGGAGGAGACCCGGGAGGAGGACTGGGACCGGCTTATGGCGATCAATGCCCGGTCCCCCTATTTCCTGACCCGGGCGCTCCTTCCCCTCATGGAGGGGTCGGATAGGAAAACCATTCTGAATATCGCCTCCGTGGTGGGCCATGAGGGCTATCCCCTCCAGTCGGTCTACACGGCCAGCAAGCACGCCCTGGTCGGGTGGAGCAAATCCCTGGCCCGGGAGCTGCAGCCCCGGGGCTACCGGATTCACGTGATCAGCCCGGGGGGCGTTGCCACGGACATGGTGACCGGCGTCCGCCCCGACATCGATGCGAGCCAGCTTATAGGCCCGGAGGAGATCGCCGAATGGGTGCGGTTTCTGCTGACCCGAACCGGGAAGGGCATGGTGGATCATATTAATATCCGCCGGGAGAGCCGGCAGGCCTGGTAAGGTCCTGATGGACTGGAAAAAAATCATCCTATACTCTATAATTCCTATTCCGAGTCAACCAATATTTTAATAAAGCAAGAGGTTATATCCATGGCGATACAGCAGAAAACAGCCATCTCTCCCACCAGGGCCGAAGATTATCCCGAATGGTACCAGCAGGTCGTTAAGGCCGCCGACATGGCGGAGACCTCCGCTGTCCGGGGCTGCATGGTAATCAAGCCGTGGGGTTATGCCATCTGGGAGCTCATACAGAAGAATCTGGACCGCATGTTCAAGGAGACGGGCCATGTGAACGCCTATTTTCCCCTGTTCATACCCAAGAGCTTCCTGGAGAAGGAGGCGGAGCATGTGGAAGGGTTCGCCAAGGAGTGCGCCGTGGTGACCCACCACCGCCTGGAAGCCGGCCCCGACGGGGGCCTCGTGCCCGCGGGGGAACTGGATGAGCCCCTCATCGTAAGACCCACCTCTGAAACCATCATAGGGGCCACCTTCGCCAAGTGGGTCCAGTCCTACCGGGACCTCCCCCTTCTCATCAACCAGTGGGCCAACGTGGTGCGCTGGGAGATGCGGACCCGCCTCTTTCTCAGGACCGCCGAATTCCTCTGGCAGGAGGGGCATACGGTCCACGCCACCGCGGAGGAAGCGGTGGAGGAGACGGAGAAGATGCTGAATGTCTACGCCACCTTCGCCCGGGACTATATGGCCATGCCCGTTCTGACCGGAGTCAAGACGGAGAGCGAGAAGTTCCCCGGCGCGGAAAAGACCTACTGCATCGAAGCGATGATGCAGGACAAAAAGGCCCTCCAGGCCGGCACCAGCCACTTCCTGGGCCAGAACTTTTCCAAAGCCTCGGATATCAAGTTCCTGGACGACCAGGGGCAGCTCCA
Source organism: Spirochaetaceae bacterium (assembly GCA_003246505.1). GTDB lineage: Bacteria > Spirochaetota > Spirochaetia > DSM-2461 > DSM-2461 > SZUA-368. The sequence continues at coordinate 13,553 of QKAI01000113.1, forward strand.
GTACGGATGGACCACCAGCTGGGGCGTTTCCACCCGGCTCATCGGCGGTCTCATCATGACCCATTCCGATGACAACGGCCTGGTTCTGCCCCCCCGGCTGGCCCCCTCCCAGATCGTCATTCTCCCCGTACTTCACAAGGACGGGGACCATGGTGAGGTTTTGGCCTACTGCGAGGCCCTGGCGAAGGACCTGAAGCATACCTTCTTCGGGGACGATCCCATCCGCGTGGAAATCGACAAGCGGGACATCCGGGGCGGCGAGAAGAGCTGGGGCTGGGTGAAGAAGGGTGTGCCCATCCGCATAGAGGTGGGTCCCCGGGATATCGCCGAGAACAAGGTGTTCGCCGCCAGGCGGGACGGGGAGGACAAGTTCTCCATGGACAGGGACGAATTCGTCGCCAAAGCGGCCGCTATCCTGGAAGAGATCCAGAACGGGCTTCTGGAAAGGGCCACGGTCCTGCGGGACGAGAATACGATAGAGATCGATTCCAAGGAAGCCTTCTACGACTTCTTCAACGGCAACGCGGGATTCGTCAAAGCCCACTGGAACCGGGATCCCGTCATAGAGGAGAGAATCAAGGACGAGCTGAATGTGACCATCCGCTGCATTCCCCTGGAGGATGAGCCGGAGGAAGGGGTCTGCATCTTTACGGGAGAGAAGAGCCCCGGAAAGGTTATCTTCGGAAAGTCCTACTGAATCTTCAGGGCCGGCTCATAGGAAGGCGGCCCTTTTTTTATCTCAGGAATTTCTCCGCCCTTTCCGGATCCACGGGCTTGCTGAAGAAGTAGCCCTGAACCATCTCGCAGTTCATCATGCGGATCAGTTCGAACTGCTCCCTCGTCTCTACCCCCTCGGCGACCACCTTCATGCTCAGGCTGTGGGCCAGGTTGATGATCGTATAGACGATGTCCTCCTTCTTGTCCGAGATCCGGTTGATAAAGGATCGGTCGATCTTGAGGATGTCTATGGGCAGGGCATGGAGATAGCTGAGGGAGGAGTAGCCGGTGCCGAAGTCGTCTATGAGAATCTGGCATCCCATCTCTCTGAGGCGGGAGAGCTGTTCGTTCGTTTCCCTGGAGTTTTCCACGATGAGGCTTTCGGTCAGTTCGAATTTCAGGGATTCCGGGGCGACGCGGTGCTTCTCCATGATCTCCCCGATACTCTCTACGAGGCGGCTGTCCTGGAACTGCTTGTTAGAGAGGTTGATGCTGACGGAAAAGGAATGGTCCGGATGCAGGGCCTGCCAGGACTTCACCTGGGCGCAGACCTGTTCCACGATCCAGTAGCCCATGGGGATGATCAGGCCGGTCTCTTCGGCGATGGGGATGAAATCGGCGGGGGAGACGAGATTGCCCTTGCTGTCCTGCCAGCGGATCAGGGCTTCGAAGCCGGCGGTTTTCTCCGTGCCCGTTGCGATGATGGGCTGGTAGAGAATCAGGAACTCCTCCCGTTCCAGGGCCAGTCGGAGGTTCGATTCCAGTTCCAGTTTGGATTTTACCGAGTCCAGCATGTTGTTATCGAAAAACTCGAAGCTGAAGCCGGATATTTTTTTCGCCCGGTTCATGGCCACGTCCGCATTGCGTATGATGATTTCCGGATCGCCGTACTCCTCCCGGCCCATGACCACCCCCACGCTGGCGGAAAGGTGGAGGGTCTTGTCGTCCAGTTCCAGGGGTTCGGATATCTTGTCCCTGAGTCTCTGGAGTATGGGGAAAACCTCGGAGTGACCCTTCACGTCCTCCAGGAGAATGACGAATTCATCCCCCCCCAGCCGGGTTACCGTATCCTGTTCCCTGACCGATTCCTTAAGCCGCGCCCCCACTTCGAAGAGAAGAAAATCCCCGTTCCTGTGGCCCAGGGTGTCATTGATGTTCTTGAAGCGGTCCAGGTCCAGGAAGAGAAGGGCGTAGATATTTTCCCGATGCCTTCTCTGATAGTTCATGACGTGTTCAATCCGGTTCTTGAGGATCATCAGATTGGGCAGTTTCGTCAGGCTGTCATGGGTGGCGTTGTAGAGGAGCTGCCTTTCCATGACCGTTTTATTGTTCAGCTCCTTCTCCAGCCTCCGGTTGACCTCCAGTATATCCTCCATCTGCTTCTTTTCCTGCTTTCTGATATGATCCGCCAGCATGGTCGCCGTCAGGGGGATGATGATGTTGAAAAGAAGGGGGAGGACGATGACGGAAAGGGTCATTCCGGCCACGTAGAGGGGAAAGGTGGCTATCATGAGGATGTTTATAAAAAAGAACAGCCGGGAGAGTCCGGGGGAAAGGAGAAATCCGGCGATGATGATGGTCAGGGTATTCCAGATGAGTAGGGTCAGAATGGCGAGCTGGCCCCGGTCGCTGCTCAGGAGAATATTGAATAGGGGTATGACGCTGAGAATAATGACCACGGCCAGGGAGGCGAAACGGAAATAGCGCGTCCGGGAGAGGAGATAGGAGAGGAAAAAGCCCCCTTCGGCCGTGGCAAGGACCAAACCGACGCGGGGATTGGTGCTGAAAAATGACATGTATATGACACCGGTGTTAATGAAAACCGTCAGGAAAAGGGAGAATTGCGCCGTGAGGAACGCCTGATTTCTCTCCGGTTCCCGCTTCACCCGGCGTGAGGGACGCAAAAAAAGATCGAATAGCAGCGGTGTCAGCATCCTTCTTAGTTTATCCATAACTCTCTTAACTATTCTAGTTTATGGATAGGCCTATTGCAATTGAAATAGGGAATTATATCTCCTCGAAAATCCCCTCTTCCCGGTTCTTTCTTACCCTGCCGGATCGGAAAAGATGCCCGTTCATAGCTATGAATACCCCCTTATCCGCCATCTGCACGGCGCTCAGGGCGCAGCCGAAGTTGAACAGGGCGTCGGACCGGCTGACGGAGTAGGGAATCATGGCGCCGGTAAGGACAATCGTCTTCCCGGAAATCTCCCGGGCCAGCAGCTCCGCCGTTACCGTCATGGTATCCGTCCCGTGGATGATAAGGATTTTATCCTCCCCGCAGTCGCGGCAGGAGGCGGCAATCTTCAGCCGGTCCTCGTCCCCCATATCCAGGCTGTCCTTGAGCTGATTGATCTCCAGTTCCACCGGAAGGGTGCAACGGCTGTAGGACAGTATTTCCGGCAGATGGGTATCCTTGAACGTCAGGGCACCGGCCAGTTCGTCGTAATGCTTGTCAAAGGTGCCCCCGGTAATGATTATTCGGATTTTTTCCATTTCCGCCTCTGCTATCAGGATATACCTCTTTTTACCATGATAAGGGGGGAAGGAACAGGGGGTTGCCTAGTACCAGCTGTATTTGTTGTATTCTCCCAGCTCGTCCCCCTGGCCGAAGAGGTAGCGGGTCTGATTAACCGCGTTGTTCTCAGAGAGGCGCCTGTTCGTATCGGCCTTTCTCAGGCCCCATGTCCCCCGGCAGAAGGCGACTTCCTCCCCCGTGGCGTAATCGGAGAAGTAGAGATTGACGATGCTTTCCAGGGATCCCTCCTCCCGGTCATATTCCGCCAGAAGGATCAGGCCGCTCCGGGAGCTGTCCGCGCTCTTAAGCTCATCCTCCCCCAGAATTGTCAGGCCCGCCGTTCTGAAAACATCCGCAAGACCGGACTCCAGGGAGTCGCTTGCAATGGTTTCATCGGACAGGGTTTTCAGGGAAACATAGGAGTAGGAATTGAGGTCCTTCTCCGCACTTAACGAGTAGGCACTTTTCGTGATACATCCGCTTAACACAAGGATCCCTGCGAACAGGGACAGAACTTTTTTTGGTTTGTTGCATTTCATATACATCAAGATATGCATAATGAATGCAAAGGTCAATCAAAAAGTATATATAATGCACATAGTGTGTAATTGTTTGAAAAAAATCATCGCTTATCCTTCCGGTTGATCCTGACTCTTCCCGGTTCCACGGACAGAATGCCCTTTTCTTCCCCTATCCTTCCCTGCATACCTCCCCTAAGGATAAGGGTATTTTGGCACCTATTCCAGGGGGAGTATATGAGGGAAGTCTGTGACTGGAATCACAGGGAGACAGGGGCTTACTCCCGGCCTCCGAGAAAATGGGACGCCTCTCCCACCTCCAGAAAGTTGGTCACGTAGGAGTTCTTGGGGGAGGAGCCCACCATCATGATCAGGTCGGTGCTGCGGATCTCGTCCGCCTTCATGAGGACCCGCACCGATTCGGAAACCATCTCATCCAGGGTATCCTTCTGGGGCATGTGATAGGCTTCGATGCCGAAGCTCAGGGCCAGCTGGCGGACCACTTCGGGATAGGGGGAGAGGGCCAGAACGGGAATTTTGCCGCGGAAGGCCGAAATCAACAGGGCCGACCGGCCCGTATCGGTCTGGATGACGATGGCCTGGGTCTCCAGGATCTTAGCAGTCTTGACCGCCGACTTGATAAGCTGGAAGCGGACCGGGTGCATGCTGACCACGTGGCTCTCCTTGAGGTTGGGCTTCATCTCCTCCTCCATTTTGCGGGCGATGGCCGCCATGGTCTGCACCGCTTCCAGGGCGTAGTCCCCGTAGGCGGTCTCCCCGGAGAGCATGACCGCGTCGGTCCCGTCCATGACCGCGTTGGCCACGTCGCTCACCTCCGCCCGGGTCGGCCGGGGGTTGGTGATCATGGAATGGAGCATCTGGGTCGCCGTGATGACCACCTTCCGCTGTTCCACGCACTTGCGGATCATCTTCTTCTGGGCGATGGGAACTTCCTCGGCGGGCAGCTCTATGCCCAGATCGCCCCGGGCCACCATGACACCGTGGCAGTGCTCCAGGATTTCATCCAGGTTCCTGAGGCCCTCTTTGTTTTCGATCTTGGCGATGATTTTGATGGGGCTGTTGTAGTGGTCCAGAATCTTCTGCACCGCCATGACGTCCTCCTTGTTTCTCACAAAGGAGTGGGCGATGAAATCAATGCCCTTTTTCGCGGCGTAATGGATGTACTCTTCGTCCTTTTCGGTCAGGGAGGGGAGGGGTATGGGGATATTCGGCACGTTGACGCTTTTTTTGTTTTTGATCTCCCCGTCGTTATTCACGATGCACCGGAGCATGCGATCCTTTTTATCTATGATGACAAGAGACATCTCCCCGTCGTCTATCAGGATCTCCGTGCCCCGTTTCATATCGTCGCAGAAGCGGTCATAGGTAACGGAGAAGTGGGGCTTGTCCCATGACGCCCCCCGGGGCACTACGTATATTTCATCGCCCTCGCAGACTGAAAGGGGCTCCTCCAGATCCACCGTGCGGATCTCCGGCCCCTTGGTGTCGATCAGAATGGCCGCCTTGTCCGATACGGCCCGGATGTTCTCTATGATGATCTCCGTTTCCTCCGGCGTCTGGTGGGCCGTATTCAGCCGGAAGGTGCTGGCCCCGGCCTTGTAGAGGCTTTCAATGAATTCCCGATCCTTATTCCGCCCGATGGTGGCGACGATCTTGGTTCTGGTCCTTTTCATGGTTATCCTTATGGGGGAAGTATATTAACAAGCATAAACGAGGAGAGGGGAATTTTCAATATTCCCCTCTCCGGGGAAGGGAAATAAACTTTGTCTGGAGGGGCCGTAAATCTTCCCCGGAGCGGGGCTCTCTGCTATAATGGGCCGATGATTGTCAGCGATTCGGAAGAAAACATACGCCGGGGGGCGGAACTCATAAAGCGGGGAGGCCTGGTGGCCTTTCCCACGGAAACCGTATACGGACTGGGGGGCAACTCCCTGGACCCGGTGGCGGTGGCGAAGATCTTCGAAGCGAAGGGACGGCCCAGTTTCGATCCCCTCATTACCCATATCGCCGATTTGGACGGCCTGGAACGGGTCGCCCTGGTCAAGGATCCCCTTATCTACCGGGTCGCGGAAAAGCTCTGGCCCGGTGCCCTCACCATCATCGTGCCCCGGAGGGAGATCATCCCCGATCTGGTGACCTCAGGGCTGGACACCATGGCGGTGCGCATGCCCGACCATCCCACCGCCCGGGAGCTGATCCGTCTCTCCACGGGCGCCGTGGCCGCGCCCAGCGCCAATCCCTTTGGCTACCTGAGCCCCACCACGGCGGAGCATGTGGAGGAGGCCCTGGGGGACCGGATCGATCTGGTCATCGACGGGGGCCTCTGCCGGGTGGGGGTGGAATCCACCGTCCTGGATCTGACCAGGGACATTCCCACGGTGCTGAGGCCCGGGGGGATTAGCGTGGAGACCCTGCGGGAGGTGCTCGGCGATGTGGACGTCCTGGACCGGACAAGCCTGACCCCCAAGGCGCCGGGCCAGCTGCCCATGCACTACTCCCCCCGCAAGCCGCTCCACATCGTGGATTCCCCAAAGGAGATCCCCTCAGCCGCCCCGGTCAGGACGGGTTACCTCTCCTTCCGGGGAGAGGGGGATCTGTCCCGGTTCGCCGCTGTGGAAATTCTTTCGGAACGGGGGGATTTCGTGGAGGCGGCGTCCCGGCTCTTCGCGGCGCTCCACAGGCTGGACGCCGCCGGGATCGACGTGATCTACGCCCAGCGCGTCCCCTCCGTCGGACTGGGGGCCGCCGTGATGGACCGGATTTACAAGGCTTCGGAAAAGTAGGGCTTACCGCCGGACAACGCGGAAACCTCGCGCCTCACTTCCATCCGCCGGAGAGTTGCCCGCCCGGGAATCGATGGAGCATTGGGTATTGGAGCTGCTCCAGCATCCCCCGGTCCTAACCCTGGAGCCTGAAGCAGAAGGCCCTAATCGTCCTTCGTCCCCGAGGGCCAATCTTCATACCAGTCCCAGCACCATTCGAAGACATTGCCGCTCATGTCATAAAGGCCGATTTCGTTGGCATCCCTGCTTCCGACAGGACTTGTCCCCAGAGTCGTGGTATGTCCTTCCTGGCTGGTGTAGTAGTATCCGAAGACGGCGCAGTCTCCGATGCTGTTGCTCCCGGTGCTTCCTGCGAAAACCTTGTCGTATCCTGTGGTGTCCACA
>QKAI01000508.1 GCA_003246505.1 Spirochaetaceae bacterium
AGATTTCTCCGCTCAATGGCTGTTCCCATCTGATCATATTTCCTCTCCCTAGTGCTTATTGCCTATTAAAATCCCACTATATATACCATATGTAGCGGTTATTTGAGAAAAATATAGAATATATATTAGGGAATGACAAGTAGCTAATTTTTAAAACGCCGTTTCATTTAATTGACAACGGCGAGGGAACATACTAGAATGGAGAGAGATCACAGGTCCCTAAAGAGGTACATATATGGATAAGGAAAAATTGGTTGAGGCCCTGAAGGCCTGCCGGCTGGTTCCGGTCATCGTCGTGGATAAGCCCGAGGAGATTCTTCCCCTGGCGGAAGCCCTGGTCAAGGGCGGACTCCCCGTGGCGGAGGTGACCTTCCGCAGCCCCGCCGCTCCCGGGGCGATTAAACTCCTCAAGGAGAAAATGCCCGAGGTTCTCCTGGGCGCCGGAACGGTTCTGACGAAAGAACAGGTGGATATCGCCGTGGAATCGGGGGCCTCCTTCATCGTCGCCCCCGGCTTCAATCCGGAGATCGTCAAATACGCCCTGGGCAAAGGGCAGATCATGGTTCCCGGCATAAGCACCCCCTCGGAGGCGGAACAGGCCATGTACCTGGGTCTGGACGTCCTGAAATTCTTCCCCGCCGAACAGAACGGCGGCCCGGCCATGCTCAAGGCCCTGGCATCGGTCTACCCCAATCTGCGCATCATGCCCACCGGGGGCATCACTCCGGAAAATGTCAAATCCTATCTGGATCTTCCCAATGTCATCGCCTGCGGCGGCAGCTGGATGGTGAAGAAGGATCTGATCGCCGCCGGCGAATTCGGCAAAATCGAAACCCTGGTCCGGGAAGCCCTGGCCGCGGTTAAATAAGGAGAAGAGAGACTATGGCAACCTATACGGATAAAGCGAAAAAAAGAATCGTCACCCTGGGGGAGATCATGCTCCGCCTGAAGAGCCCCGGATACGAGCGCTTCTTCCAGTCCCCTATGCTGGAGGCGACCTTCGGGGGCGGAGAGGCCAATGTGGCCGTGTCCCTGGCCAACTACGGCTACGAGGCGTCCTTCGTCTCCGCCCTTCCCGCCAACCCCATCGGCCAGGCGGCGATCAACGAGCTCCGCAAGTACGGGGTGGACACCTCCCGGGTGATCCGCCAGGGCAGCCGGGTGGGCATCTACTACCTGGAGGGGGGCGCCAACCAGAGGGCCAGCAACGTGGTCTATGACCGGTCCGATTCCTCCATCGCCACGGCCAAGGCCTCCGACTTCGACTGGGACAGCATCTACGACGGGGCCGGCTGGCTGCACATCACCGGCATCACCCCCGCCGTTTCCGCCCAGGGGGCGGAGCTCTCCCTCAAGGCCATGGAAGAGGCCAAGAAGCGGGGCGTGGTGGTCTCCATGGACCTGAACTACCGGAAGAAACTCTGGCAGTACGGAAAGACAGCCCAGGAAGTGATGAAGGAACTTGTCAAATTCGTGGACGTGATCATCGCCAACGAAGAGGACTGCCAGAAGAGCCTGGGCGTGGAAGTGGAGGGCATCGAAGTGGAATCGGGGGAACTGAGCCTGGACCACTACCGGAAGCTGACCGACAAAATGCTGGAGCTCTATCCCGGGGCCTCCTGCATCGCCGTCACCATGCGGGAGAGCCACTCCGCCGACCATAACGACTGGAGCGCCGTGGTGAACGACAGGAAAACCTTCCACCACAGCAAGAAGTATCCGATCAAGCACATCATCGACCGGGTAGGCGGGGGGGACAGTTTCTCCGGCGGCCTCATCTGCGGTCTCTTAAGCTACGAAGATATCCGGGACTCCCTGGAATTCGCCGTGGCCGCCAGCTGCCTCAAGCACTCCGTGCTGGGCGACTTTAACCTGGTCTCCCGCAAGGAAGTGGAAGGTCTCATGGGCGGCGACGGTTCCGGACGGGTCCAGAGATAGTTTTTTAAATCTCCTTTTAGTCTTTGGGGAAGGTCGGGCGGCCTTCCCCTTTTTTTCAGGCTTCCCGGGGGGCGGCGTTGAATTCCACCCGGACGATCCGGTTGTTCTCCGCCTCCACGATCCGGTAGAAGCCCTCGTCCAGGCGCAGGGTGGCCCCTGTCTGGGGGATCTCCCCCATCTGGTCTATGAGGTACCCCCCCAGGGTCATGGTGTCCTTGTCATGGTTCAGATCGATCCCCAGGATCTCCCTTATCTCAAAGAAATCCGTATCCCCCTGGAGCTCCCAGCTGTGCTTGCCCGTGGGGCGGATCTTGTGCCCCCGCTTCTCCTCGTCCTCGTCGGCTATATGGCCGAAGATCTCCTCCACCACGTCCTGCTGGGTGACGACACCCGCCAGACCGCCGTACTCGTCCAGGACCACGGCGATATTCAGCTTCTCCTGCTTGAACTGGTTGAAGAGCTCGTTCACCTTCCGGTTCTCCGGCACGAAGAAGGGCTCGATCATCAGGTCCTTGAGTTTGAGCGATTCGCTGGCCGAATCCTCCCTCATCACCGCTTTGATCAGGTCCTGCACAAGCACGATGCCCACGATGTTCTCCGGATCCTTGTGGTAAACGGGGATACGGGCCCGGCCGCTGTCCACGATCTCCTCGTAGACGCTCAGCACGGAGAGATTCTTGTCCAGGCAGTACACATCCTTCCTGTGGGTCATGATGGCCTGCACCGGGGTTTCGTTGATGGTGAAGACCTTTTTGACCATCCGGTTCTCGTAATCCTGCACGATCCCCATGTCCCGGCCCATGTTCACCAGATGGAGGAGGCTGTCCAGGGTCAGTTTGCGGGATTCCCCGGGGGAAAAGAGGGAGATGAGCAGATTGCTGATCGCCGTCACCGCCCAGATGAAGGGACGGAACATGTAGGAGAGGATCTTCACCGCGGGCACCGTGAAGAGGGCGATGGCCTCGTTGTGGACCATGGCCAGCTGCTTGGGGGTCACCTCGCAGAAAATCAGGACCACCAGGGTCAGAAGCCCCGTGGTATAGCCCACGAAGCGGTTGCCCCAGAAGCTGATGGTAAGGGAGGTGGCCAGGGCGGAGGCCCCGATGTTGACCAGGTTGTTACCGATAAGCAGGGTGGTGAGGAGAATATCCGATTTGCCGCTCAGATCCTTGATCCACCGCCCCCGGGCGCCCCTCTCCTTGGACAGATGCTCTATCTGATAGAGGGTGAGGGAGGTGAATGCCGTTTCGGAGGAAGAAAAAAAGGCCGAAAAAACCAGCAGGAAAAACAAAAAAATCATCTGAGTCAGCACGGGCGGACTCCCGACGCGTTACAACTGAAGGGATCCGCCTCGGCCGATCCGGAGTCATCATCTTTCATATGGAATTCATTATTCCGCAGGACGCTTCTTTTTTCAAGGCGGGAATGTTAAAAATTGACAATTTCCCCGGGAGAAGATAGGATAAAACCATGAAACGCTCCGGCACCGCCGACCTTCCCCTCCATACGGGCCGGGTTCCCGCCTGGCTCTCCTCCCGCATGGCCCTCATGGGGGGCGCCATCGCACAGGCGATCGTGGAGGAGTACGGATCGGGGGAGTTCCTGAGCCGCCTGAGCGATCCCTTCTGGTTCCAGTCCTTCGGGGCTGTCCTGGGGATGGACTGGCACTCCTCGGGGATCACCACCAGCGTCATGGGCGCCCTGAAGCGGGCGATCAACCCCCGGGCGAAGGAGCTGGGCCTCTTCGTCTGCGGCGGGAGGGGGCGCTACTCCCGGCAGACCCCGGGTGAATTGACCGAATACGGGATGAGGACGGGGCTGGACGGAAACGAACTGGCCCGGGCCAGCCGCCTGACGGCCAAAGTGGACAACAACTGCCTCCAGGACGGATTCCAGATCTACCAGCACAACTTCCTGGTGACCCCCGAAGGGGACTGGGCGGTGGTGCAGCAGGGTGTGAATCGGGAAACCGCCTTCGCCCGGCGCTACCACTGGCACTCGAAAAAAGTGAAATCCTTTGTTTCCGATCCCCACACCGCCGTCATAGGGGATAACCGGGGGATTCTTCTGAATCTCTCCGACGGGAGGGCCGGGGAGGCCCGGGACGCCATCGTTTCCTTTATGGGAGAGCCTTCCTCCCTGCAGTGGAAGGAGCTGAGTTCCCTGCTCCGCCCTTCGGGGAGGCACCTGGATATGCCGGCCCGCCATGAAGTCAAAGCCGCCGATTTGAATCCGGAGCGGCTGGGCGCCGTCCTGGCCCTGGCCCACGACAGGGGCTGCCGCAGCTTCACCGACGCCCTGCTCCTGGACGGGGCGGGCCCCCGGACCATCCAGTCCCTGGCCCTGGTGAGCGAGATCATCTACGGCAAGCCCGCCCGCTTCGACGACCCGGCCCGGTTCAGCTTCGCCCACGGGGGCAAGGACGGCCACCCCTTCCCGGTCCCCCTGAAGGTTTACGACGAGGGGATCGCCTTCATGAGGCGGGCGGTGAACCGGAGCCGGTTGGACAACGCCCTGCGCCGGGAAAGCCTCAGGGCCCTCTCCCGGATCAGCCGGTTCATAGAGGAAACGGCCCATCCCCTGGCCGATGTGGACCGGGTCATAGAGAGGGAGAGGGCCGAATCCTGGCGGCACGGGGGCATGACCTGCACGGGTCCGGCGGAACCCCCTCCCCGGGAGGAGCAGATATTGCTGGATTTCTGAAAAGAGGGAACCGGACAGCTCTTCTCGCCCATTCCCGCGAGGTCACCCCGTCCAAGTTTCCCAGAGAGGCGCAGCTGTGGGTGCTATTGACGGAAAACGGGGAGGAGTATGCCCATGTCCCAGACGATTTTTTCGGTCAGACTGTAGGAGCCTTCACGAATGCACCAGTCGAAGACCAGGCCACGGCCGAATATGAGGAGATAGTTGGTGATCTCTTCGGCTCCAATGGAAGAGGAGAACTCCCCCGACGCCTGTCCGGCGACGACCAGTTCCTGCAGAATGGCGATCATGTAGCGGCCTTTGGCGGTGAACATCTTATTGCTGGTGCTGTACAGCTGCTTCACATACTCCAGCCCGTTGGCCTCGTTAAAGAGGGCGTAGTGCTTAAAGAAGAGAAGGATTTTTTCGGTCACAGCAAGCTCTTTCCGGTTCAGTTTCGGAACCACTACCTGTTTGAAATAATCATCCGCAATCCGGTAAAGCTCGAAGAAGACTTCCTCCTTAGTCTTGTAATAGTGGTAGAAAGTTCCCACCGAGATGCCCGCCTTGTGGTGAATATCCTTGATCGTCATATTATTTAATCCGATCGTCTTCATCAGCTCTATCGTAGCCTTGATGATCTTCTCCTTGGTTGCCTCCGCCTGAAGTGTTCTTTGGGTCACCTTCCTGGGTCCTTCCATATTTCCCCCCCCCCCCGCTTTCATAGCCCATGCAGAGACATGCAGAGAAATGACTGCGCACGCATGGACGAGTAAAGCTTAACACAGTTGGCAAATCCGTGTCACCGAATAAATTCGACCATCAATAGAAGAAATGCCTAAGCGGCTGGAGTATCCCTGTGCCGTGACGTCCGACCGAGGGGCAAACAGAATGGATCAGCCCCAAAAAGGCGGAATTTACCGATGCCAAATAGTCTAAACGGAAAGCCCCGGCCCGGCCATAGCGG
>QKAI01000429.1 GCA_003246505.1 Spirochaetaceae bacterium
TCCCGGGGCATGATGCAATCCCCCATTTTATGGTAAATGGCGCAGTGGCTGTGGCATTCCTTCCCTATCTGGGTCATTTCAAGTAGCACTTCGCCGCAGCGGAGCAGGGTGCCCACGGGGAGGGAGCGGAAGTCAAACCCCTCCACCACAAGATTTTCCCCGAAGCTCCCGGAATCCACCCGGGCCCCTTTGGCACGGAACTCCTCCACCCGGTCCCAGGAGAGGAGACTGACCTGCCTGTGCCAGTTCCCCCCGTGGGCATCCCCTTCTATCCCCCAGTCCACCAGAAAGGCAGCGGATGGCCGGCTGGTCTTCTGAATCCCCTTTCTGTCGCTGGTGCATATGGCCTTTACCACTCCCATCCCTAACCTCCGATCCGGCTCATGGCCCTGTTTTCCGTAATCCCTTCCCCCCGGGAGAAGCAGTGGGCCGCCGGTTTGGCCAGGATCTGCTCCCTGAGGATTTCCTTCAGTTCCGGTTCTTCGATGCCCCCCCGGAGCAGGGATCCCAGATTTACCGTCCCCTCATAGCAGAGGCAGGATTTCAGAACACCGGTGCAGGTCAGGCGTATGCGGTTGCAGGAACCGCAGAAACGATGGCTGTTCGCCGCGATAAAACCCAGCCTGCCCTTGAGCAGGGAGCTTTCATAATATTCCGCCGGACCGTTCCCCCGTTTCTCGTCGACAGGCGCTAGATCGGGATAGGACTCCCGCAGCCGGGGAAGGATATCCTCCCGGCCGGGCCCGGTCATCCCCCGGCCGAACCCGATGGGCATCAGCTCGATGAAGCGGACATCCACGGGAAATTTCCGGGCCAGTGAGGCCAGGGGGAGAAGCTGATCCCCGTTTTCCGGGAGCAGTACCGTGTTAACCTTCGTCCTTATCCCCGATTCGGCGCAGCTTTTCAGGGCGGACAGAACCCTTTCCACGCCCTCCTTCCCGGTTATTCTCCGATAACCCTCCCGATCCAGGGAATCCAGGCTGATGTTGATGCCGTCAATACCGGCGCCGATCAGGGCGGGAAGATGTTCCTCCAGCAGAAGGCCGTTGGTGGTCAGGGTCACGCTCTTCACCCCCGGTTCCCCTTTCAGCATGGCAATGAAATCCGACGCTCCCCGGCGCACCAGGGGTTCCCCGCCGGTGACCTTGAACTTATCGATACCCAGGGCCAGGGCGGCCCGGCAGATTTGCAGGATCTCCTCGTACCGGAGAATCTCTTCATGGGGAATCCAGGGCCGGGGTTCGGGCATGCAGTACCGGCACCGCAGGTTGCACTTGTCCGTAAGGGAGAGGCGCATATAGTCGATATCCCGGTTCAGAAGATCCTTCATTCGTCCCCGCCGTCCCAACGGAAATCTCCGCTCTTGCCTCCGGATTTTTCCAGCAGGCGGATCTGACCAATCTCCATTCCCCTGTCCAGGGCCTTGCACATGTCGTAAACAGTAAGCAGGGCGACCGAGGCTCCGGTGAGGGCCTCCATCTCAACGCCGGTCCGGCCGCTGCATTTCACGGTGCAGCGGACTTCTACTTCGCAGGATTCCCTCAGGAGGGAAAGATTCACCTGGCAGTTCGACAGGGCCAGGGGATGGCAGAGGGGAATCAGTTCCCCGGTTTTCTTGGCTCCCATAATCCCGGCGATCTGGGCGACCCCCAGAACATCGCCCTTCTTAAGGGCCCCCTTTTCCACGGCATGGAAACACTCCGGGCTCATCCGGATGCGGCCCGTAGCCGCGGCGCGCCGCTCGGTTACCTCCTTGCCGCCCACGTCCACCATGACCGCGTTGCCCTCTTCATCCATATGGGTAAAGGTCTGTCTCTTATCCCCGGCGCTCATACTCCCAAGGCTCCTTTCACTTGCCGAATCCGCAGTCGGGAAATCGGCATACATCGCATTTGAGGCACAGCCCCCCCTGCCCCAGCCCGGCGAGATGTTCCGCCGTAACGGGCAGATCGGCCATGAGATAGGGCAGGACGAGATCAAAAACGGTGCGCTTCTCGTACATGACGCACCCGGGAAGGCCCATCACAGGGCGGCCGTCCGGGGCATAGGCCAGCATGAACATGGACCCGGGCAGGACAGGCGCCCCGTAGGAAACGACCCGGGCTCCGCTGTTCCTTATGGCGAGGGGGGTCCTGTCGTCCGGGTCGACGCTCATCCCCCCGGTGCAGACCACCATATCCATGCCCCGTTCCAGCATTCCCACTATGGCATCGGTGATCCTGGCGGGATTATCATCGATTATGACATGTTCCCCGATCTGCGAATCAAATTCGCGGAACTTCTCCCCTATGACCGGGGTGAAGCTATCCTCTATGCGGCCGTGGAAAACCTCATTCCCCGTTGTGACCACCCCTATTTTCTTTCGAGAAAAGGGAATGACATTTAAAAGGGGTTCTCCCCCGGCGACCTTCTCCGCCAGGGCCATTTTTTCCTTTTTGATAACTAGGGGAATGACCCGCGTCCCGGCGAGCCGGTCTCCCCGCTTGACCGCGAAACCGCCGTGGCGGGTGGCGATGATCATCTCCCCCAGGCCATTCACAGCCCGCAGGCGATCATCGTCCACGGTCAGTATCCCATCGCATTGGGCAATAAGTTCGATCTTCCCTTCCTTCGGTTGGGTGGCCCCTATGTTTTTCCCCATGCCGATGCGGCGGAGAATCTCCGCGGCGTCATTCTCATGGAGCAGGGAAGAGTCGTACTCCCAGATATAGATATTGTCCTTGCCCACGCTCAGAAGTACGGGGATATCCTCCTCCCGGATAATATGGCCCTTTTTAAAAACCACATCCTTGGTCACACCCCGAATAATCTGCGTAATATCATGGCAGAGGATCTGCCCCAGGGCATCCTCTGTCCTCATTAATTTCATAGGAACTCCCCGTCCCAACAATCGTCAAGAACTGGTCCGTATCATCCGGGACTCATATTTCAAGATAGTGCCCTTCCTAAGCAACCCCCGGACCTATCTGAGCTTATCAAATTCTGACTGGATGGTCAACATTGTCTCCCCCCAGCCCTATGCGTCCCCACTTAACGGGAAAGCGCCATGGTCTCTACCTTTTATCCAGTCCTGCAACGAATCTTCCCTATTTTACTACAATTTCGGTAGTATTAATATAGCCACAGGGAGGGAATCGGTGATAATCTTCCTCGATGAGGTATCTCAGAGTACTGTTAATAGGCCTATTGCTCTTTTCCGGGGAACCCCTTTTTTCTTCCCCTGCCTCCCTGTTCTGCGGGATCGGTTCCGTTGAAGAGATGGACAGCGCCGTCAGGAAGGTGATGTGTCCCCGTTGCTTCTCCGAGTCCCGGATGAACGAGCGGAACTCAGATAGCCTGCCGCTCCATGGTATTCAATTGAGACCTCCCTCCAATTATTACTATCCTAAGACCCTGGTCGACGATCGGGGATTCAATCAGCCCCCCATTCTACCGGAACATAAATCATTCCACCATGTTGTTCCCCTGATTATTGCAAAATGTTCATGGAGAATTTGAGCCGCCCTTTTGTTACGGAACAGGTGGATTATCCATAAAATTTTTAGGAGCTCAAATATGACAGGAAAAAGAACAATAAGGAAATATTACAGGATTACCGGCATGTCCTGCCGTAACTGTGAAAGAAAAATCGAAGAGAGAATAAACAGGCTTCCCGGTGTGATTCGCTGCAAAGCCGATTATGTGAAGGGAATGCTTCATATTGATTTCGAAAGTGAGAAAACCCCGGAGGAACCGATTCTGACGGAAATATCCGATGGGGGATACGGGGGCAGGGAAATAAACCCTCCCGGGAAAATCAGCCGGGAGTCTCTGCCGGTCGTCCTGGTCGGGATCATTATTATTGTGTTCTATCTGACCGCCGGGAGAACCGGGCTTCTCAACAGGATCCCGGAAATCTCCGTTGGGATGGGTTATCCCTTTCTTTTTGTCATCGGTATCCTGACGTCCCTGCACTGCATAGGAATGTGCGGAGGGATAAATCTGTCCCAATCGTCAATGAAGTCCCATGGCACCGATAGATACGCCCCCGTAATAAACAACTTGAAATATAACGCCGGCAGGATTATCTCCTATACAATGCTGGGGGGGATTGTGGGCGGAATCGGTTCAGTCCTTTACCTTTCCCTGACGATGCAGGTCGTCATAAGCATGGGGGCGGGCGTCATTATGATCATCATGGGCCTGAATATGCTGGGCCTGCTGTCGAAGCTGAGAGTTCTCATTCCCGTGATGCCCGAATCCCTATCCTGCCGGTTGCGCTGGTTGAGGGGTAAGGGGAATCCCTTCCTTGTGGGGATACTGAACGGCTTCATGCCCTGCGGCCCCCTGCAGTCAATGCAGATTTATGCCCTTTCCACCGGCAGCATTACGAAGGGGGCCCTGTCCATGTTCCTCTTCAGCGCCGGGACGGTCCCTCTCATGTTCGCCTTCGGAACTTTCAGTTTTCTCTTCAACAGCAGGGGACAGAAAAGCCTCATGAAAGTGAGCGCCCTGCTGATACTGATTCTGGGCGGGGGCATGATCTCCCGGGGGCTGAGTCTTAACGGCATGCCCATTCCTCAGTCAACGGGGGAATCCGCCATCGGAGCCGCCGTATCGCGGATCGAAGGGGATGTTCAGATTGTCAGCTCGAGAGTTTCCCCCTCCGCCTATGAACCGATTGTCGTTCAGGCGGGAATACCCGTCAGATGGACGCTGGAAGCCGGTCCGGGAGACATTACGGGATGCAATAATGCCATTGTATCCAGAGAATTCGGGATCAGACAGAATCTTTCCGAAGGCTCAACCCTTGTGGAATTCACCCCGGAAGGACCGGGCAATTTCGGTTTCACTTGCTGGATGGGTATGATCAACTCCCACATTCTCGTGGTGGAAGACCTCGCCGCCTTTGATCCCGAACTGCTCAATACTCCTCCCGAATCCAGTGGGGACAGGGTCGAAATAATAATACCTGAGTTCGGGCTGGAAGACATCGGATATTCAGAAATATCCATGGATGATCAGTCCTCCACCACCATCGTGGACGAGGATGGATTCAGACCTTCCATCATGGTGATGGAGCGGAGCAAAAAAACGACCTGGAACTTCAGAAGCGGAAAAGTAGGTGACAAAACCGGAAGCCTCCTCTTTCCCACCTTCAACGCTCGGCTGGATCTGGTCTGTGACAGCGATCGGAGAGTCGAATTAGTCCCGGAAGGGGATTTTTACTTTTATTCCTGGAAAGGGGATTTCCTGGGCTTCGTCATTACCGTGGACGACATGGGCAGCCTATCCGGGGAGGATATACTGAAGAGGGTGAATTCCTATTTGAGTCAATGACCATCGCGCCCTATGACCATATCGCCCCGGGGGAATGGCTGGGCATTAAGCGCCTGCTCAAACAGGGCGACCAGAGCGGAATCATTCTCCCTGAGAATCGGCATGAGTTTCTTTTTCCAGGGCATGGCCATGAAGTATTCAACGAACCTATCCTGCGATCCCTGTTTCAAAAGGAAGAACTCCATATCCTTAGCCGTGGAGATATCCTTAGGTATCCTGAATGCGAGCTTCCCGGTTCTCTCTAT
>QKAI01000038.1 GCA_003246505.1 Spirochaetaceae bacterium
AATCCCTGTCCGACAGGATCTCCGTAATGAGGCCGGAGCAGACGAACCGGTCCCGATCCCCGAAGAGGAAGATCCGGTCATCCCTGGCGAGAAGACCCGGCGTTTTCGTGCGGAGTATCCGCTCCTTCGCCCCGTAGGATTCCACCTCCGTCACATAGGCCAGGGACTGATCCCCCGGACCGGAGGGGGCGAACATCTCCGGCTCCACATGGCCCTCCGCGTAGCCCCCGTGAAATCCCCGGTTGAAGACTTTTCCCACATCCCTATCGGTTTTCTGCGAGGTCAGTCTCTTCTTCCAGGCGTCGGTCACGGCGTAGACGTAGGGAAATCCCTTGATCCTCCCTTCTATTTTAAGGGAATCCACCCCCGCCCGGGCGAGATCTTCCCCGTGGGCGAGCAGGTTGTTGTCCTTCAGGTTCAGCCGGTATTGGGGATCAGGGGAGGCGGGGGAGGTGTAGAGCCGGCGGCAGGGCTGGAAGCAGATGCCCCGGTTCCCCGATTTGCCCCCCATGAAGGAGCTCATGTAGCACTGGCCGGAGTAGCTGATGCAGTAAGCCCCGTGGACGAATACCTCCGTTTCCAGGTTCCTTTCATGGGCATGGGCGGTCAGGGCGCCTATCTCTTCCAGGGTCAGTTCCCGGGCCAGATTGATCCGGGAGATCCCCTTGGGAATGAGGTAATCGATCTGGCCCCGGTTATGGACGGTCATCTGCGTCGAACCGTGTATGTCCACGGGGGGGAACAATTTTTTCATTACGGACAAAAGTCCCAGATCCTGGACGATAAAGGCGGAGACCCCCGCCGCGGCGGCCCTCTCCATGACCTCCACGATCCTCTCGAACTCCCCGTCGGTGACAAGGGTATTCAGGGTGAGGAAGATCTGAACCCCCCGCTGGCGCGCGAGAACGACAAGATCCTCCAGATCCTCAAAGCCGATGTTCTCCGCCCGGCGGCGGGCGTTGAATTCGGAAACCCCCAGGTATACCTCGTCGGCCCCGGCCAGGAGGGCCGCCTTCACGCTGGAAATGTCTCCCCCGGGGGAGAGGATTTTAGGGGCCATTCAGTCGATGAACCTTCTGGTCAGGTCCCCGTAGTTCTCTATGCGCCGGTCGCGCAGGAAGGGCCAGATACGGCGGACCTCCTCCGTGCGGGTTCTGTCTATGGATACAACGGCCCGGTCCTCCCGGTCCGAGGGGGCCCGGTAGAGGAATTCCCCCTGGGGACCGCAGACGAAGGAGCTGCCCCAGAACTGGATGCCCCCGGTGACGCCGCTGGTGTCCGCTTCGAAACCGGCCCGGTTCACCGTGATGACCGGTAGGCCGTTGGCAATGGCATGGCCCCGCTGCACCGTGGTCCAGGCGTCCCTCTGGCGTTCCTTTTCCTCCGGACTGTCCCCGGTCTCCCATCCGATGGCCGTGGG
The DNA here is from genome assembly GCA_003246505.1 of Spirochaetaceae bacterium. Lineage (GTDB taxonomy): Bacteria > Spirochaetota > Spirochaetia > DSM-2461 > DSM-2461 > SZUA-368. The sequence goes on from QKAI01000038.1 coordinate 1,421, forward strand.
GTAGATCAGCAGGTCCGCCCCGGCCAGGGCCATGAGCCGGGCCGCTTCGGGGTACCACTGGTCCCAGCAGACCAGAACACCCAGTTTCCCCAGGGAGGTGTCTATGGGAACGAAGCCCAGATCCCCGGGGGTGAAATAGAATTTTTCGTAGTAGGCCGGATCGTCGGGGATGTGCATTTTCCGGTAGAGGCCCGCCGTGGAGCCGTCCCTGTCGAAGACCGCCGCCGTGTTGTGGTACAGGCCCGGGGCCCGCTTTTCGAAGAGGGAGGTGACCAGCACGACTCCCAATTCACCGGCCAGAGCCCCGTAGTATTCCGTGGAGGGGCCCGGTATGGTTTCGGCCAGATCAAAACGGGAGGTGTTCTCCTCCTGGCAGAAATAGGGGGTGTTGTGCAGCTCCTGAAGGACCACCAGATCCGCCCCCTGCGAGGCGACGGCGCGGATGTTTTCTGTCAGCCTGTCCCGGTTCTTCCCCCCCTCATCGGTCAGGGCGAGCTGGACTATTCCGACTTTCAGCGTGTTATTCATCAAAAACCCCCTTGGGATACTGCATGGTGACGCAGTGGAGCGAGCCGTGCTGCCGCGCCAATACGGCGCAGTCGATTCCCCTCACTTCCCTGCCGGGAAAGAGGGACGCCACGGTCTCCAGGGCGGCGGCGTCCCGGGACGTCCCGTAGACGGGCACAAGGACCGCCCCGTTGATTATGAGAAAATTGGCATAGGTGGCGGGGAGCCGCTCCCCCTCGAAATAGAGGGGCTCCGCCATGGGAAGGGCCACGAGGCGATAGGGAGAGCCGTCCCTTTTCCGGAAGCTCTCCAGCTGCTCTTTCATCGCTCCCAGGCTTTCGAAGTGTTCGTCCCCCGGGTCGTCGCACTCCACGTAGCAGATGGTGTTCCCATCGCAGAAGCGGGCCAGCGTATCGATATGGCTGTCCGTATCGTCCCCGGCCAGGTAGCCCTGATCGAGCCAGAGCACCCGGTCCGCTCCGAAGTACTCCAGGAGCTTCTCCTCTATCTGTTCCTTGTTGTAACCACCGTTGCGGTTGGGAGAGAGGAGGCAGCTGCCCGTGGTAAGGAGGGTACCCTCCCCGTCGCTTTCCACCGATCCCCCTTCCAGGACGAAATTCAGGCGGTTGGCGTACTCCGCTTTCTTGCTGAACAGCCCCGACCGGTAGAGGGCGCCGGTGATCAGATTGTCCCTGTCCGCGGGGAATTTGAGTCCCCAGCCGTTGAACCGGAAATCGAGGATCCGGGGGATTCCCCCCGCGAAAACGGTCAATCCCCCGAAATCCCGGCACCAGGTGTCGTTGGAGGGGACTTCCCGGTAGACGATGCGTCCCCCGTCGAAGTCCCGGCAGGCTTCCCGGGGAATGGCGATATCCGGGGCGGTGATAATCAGCCTCTCCCTTGAGGCTATCTCCCGGGCTATCCGGGCCAGGCAGGCGGAGGCTTCCTCCAGGTAGGGGGCCCAGTCGCTCTCTTCATGGGGCCAGGCGAGCTGGACGGCACTTTGGGGTTCCCATTCGGCGGGAAAAAACAGATCCTTTTTCATACTGATGACTCAGATAGTGCCGTTTTTCCCGCATTTCTTCAAGGACAGGGGTTCCTTATTTAACGGAAAACCGGCAAAACTTTATTCCCCCGGTTATCGGCGGCTCCTCCCCGGGCGATAAAATCGGCGACCAGGGCCACGGCCAGGGCGAATGCCCGCAGAATCCCCGTTCGGTCAGCGGGGCGCTTCATTATTCCCTTTCCACGGAAAAACTGTGAGCAGGTGAATTTTCCTCAGCCTCCCCCCGCTCCTTCTCCCTTTCCCCCGCCGGGAGGAGGTTTCGGAAAGGCGGCGGATATTAGTGAGAAAATATTCCCTATTGAGGTTCTCGCTGCGGCAGTAGCGGTCCCACTCTCCGTAATCCCCGATTCTATCTTCCCACATATCAGTCCTCCCTTGCCATTCCGGCATTGTAAAGCATCATCGCGTACTCCCAGGGCTGAGTCCCTTCCCTCTTCCGCTCATGGGTCTGGAGGAAATTCCTTATATAATCCAGAAATTCCCGGGCTTCCTCCCCGGTCAGGTGTATCGTCCCGCTCAGAAAATCGCTGTTTCCGGCCAATTCCTCCCCGGTGATATCCGATTCGTAAAGACCCAGGAGACCGGAAAAGGTGTCCTTTACGATATTCTCGTATATCAGGAACTTATCCCGGGAAGGATGGCCGTCCAGATCGGTGCCTATGCTGATGTCCACGTCGGACAGGGCGAAATACATAGCCTTGATCCCGTTGATCATCTCCGTATGGTCCAGCTCCACCACGCCCAGCTGCTCCAGTTTCCGGAGATGGAACTGGGCGGAGGAGGTGGATATGCCCATTGCCGTGGCTACGGCCTTCGACGTCAGCGGATCCCCGAGCAGGCGCATATGCCTCAGGATCTTCTGCCTCTGGGGGCTCATGTATATTTTCAGATCCTCCTGGGTCGTCAGTTTTACCGTTCTTCTCATGATCCGTCTCCTTTTATACGATACATAAAATGTAACGATATATATAGTGTACTGTCATATTTCCGCTCCGTCAAGCAAAAGTTTGCCTCCCCCGTCCCGGGGGATTGACGTAAATCTACTAAAGTAGATATATTCGCCTATAGAGGAATGTATCCATGGTATCGGCGAGCGAAACAATCAGCGGAAATATAAAAAGAATCCGTCAGGAAAGAAACCTTACCCTCGATGATCTGGCCCTTCTGACCGGAGTCAGCAGGAGTATGCTCAGCGAGATTGAGCGCTGCACCAAGAGTCCGACCATTTCGGTGCTCGAGAAGGTCTGCGAGGGGATAAACGTTCCCCTGGTCCAGCTGACCCATACCCGGACGCCTCAGATCTCCCTGGCGAAAAACGATTCCATGAAGCACTACTCCGCCTGGGGGGGATTCGAACTGTTCGTTCTCTTTGAATTTGACCCGGACAGGAAGTTCGAAATTTTCCGCCATGTCATAGAACCCCATTCGGAGAGGGTTTCCGAATGGCATGAATCGGGCATACGGGAGTATATCATCTGCACGAAGGGCCGCTTCACCGTGGAAGTGGGGGAGGATGTGTTTCCCCTGCAGGAGGGAGAGGCGATACAGTTCCTTGCTAATTGCCGGCACAGGTACCTGAATCCTAACGACGGGGAAGCGAATATTATCATGCTTCTTTACCATGAATAGATATCTCCGCCGCCTGTTCCGGTTGGTCTTCGGGCTCTTTCTTTACGCTCTGGGCATCACCCTGTGCGTCCAGGCGAACATCGGCCTGTCTCCCTGGGATGCCTTCTCCATGGGGATCTCCTACCGGACCCATCTCTCCTTCGGCAATGTGGTCATCATTACCGGATTCGCCATTATCCTCATCGATTTTGCCCTTAGGGAGAAAATTGGTTTCGGCACCATTCTCAACGCCATTCTCATTGGAAAATTTGTGGATTTGATCCGGCAGGGCGGGGCGATTCCCCAAATGACAGCGTTCTGGCCCGGCCTGATGATGATCCTGGCGGGACAGGTCGTGATCTGCCTGGGAAGCTTTTTTTACATCGGCGCGTCCCTCGGCTGCGGTCCCCGGGACGCGCTCATGGTCGCCCTCGGCAAGCGCATGTCCCGAATACCCATCGGGGCGATACGGGGAATGCTCGAGGGCTCCGTCCTGATCATGGGATGGCTGCTGGGGGCCAAGGTGGGGGCGGGAACGGTCATATCCGTTTTCGGCATCGGATTCATACTGCAGTTCACCTTCCGGATCCTGCGCTTTGACGTGAAAAGGATCAGCCATGAGAGCCTGGGGGATACGGTCAGGGCTTTTCCCCGGTTGGGGGAATCACCCTAGGGCCGCCTCCCGGTTGTTTCTCCAGGAGACATTGACCCCGTAGTGATTGATCATGATGTTCTTGCGATACCGGCCGGGATTCATTCCCACGTAGCGCCGGAAGAGGGAATTGAAGAACCCGATATCGTTGTACCCCACCGCGTTGGCGATCTCATCGACGCATCTATCGGTGGTATGGAGCAGATGGATGGCCTGTTCAATCCGGAATTTCTGCAGAAACTGGAGGATGGTGATTTTGTTATACTGCTTGAACACCCGCATCAGATGTTTCTGGGAGATGTGA
>QKAI01000282.1 GCA_003246505.1 Spirochaetaceae bacterium
AATACCGATCCCCAATCCTATGCCGCATATTTTGTAAACCACTGGCAGTTTCTGGACCCGGGCTACAAGGACTCCCTGGCATGGCAGAACCGGCTCTATAATGAGGGTCTGATCGATCCGGAATATTTCACGGACAAGGGGAATGCCCGGCTCAAGGAAGCCTTCGTAACAGGTAAGCTGGGTTATTTTGAGAACAACGTGGATTTCAACATGAAGACTAATTACGGCTCTCTCCTGAAAAACCTCCAGAAGAACATCCCCGGGGCGGAATTCGTGTCCATACGCCCCATCAGGAACGTCAACGACGGACAGGTTTACAACCCCGTCTACCCGCCCTCAGGCGGACTTTCCTTTGTTCCCAAAACATCAAAGAATCCCGAAGCCTGCGTTCAATATATGAATTTTATAGCCGGAGAGGGGGGGTACCATGTGTACTTTGGTTTTGAAGGGGAGCATTACCGTCTCGAGGATGGCATTCCCGTGACCATAGACGGGGAGTTCAACGCCCGGGACAAAGACTGGATCTGCAACGACCTGGCCCTGACCTTCGGCATGTCCGAGGATCTGTTCATCAAATCAATGGTCAAATCCTATCCTGGATACGAGCCCTATGTGGCCAGTAACTATGAGAATGCCCTGGCTGGGACTCACCTCAAGGCCGACCACCAGCCTTACAGCAAGGAAGTAAACGACCTGACCGCCGCCGTGAAAAAGGTACACAACGATTTCCAGGTCAAGCTCATCACCTGCCGACCCTCCGAATTCGACGATCTCTGGAACGAATTCCAGGAGGAGATGAACAAGGCAGGGGCGTCCCGGATACTTGAATTGAGAAGAGAGATGTACAACCTGTAGCAACCCTGAGGGCGGCGATTCCGCCGCCCCCTTTTTCCCAAGAGGAGTTTTTTAATGAATGTAGCTTCACCAGGACGGAATAGCCTCCTGGCCTGCGCCAGAAGGGATTACCTGCTCTATCTGCTGTGCCTGCCCGCCGTCGCCTATCTGATCGTTTTCAAATACATCCCCATGTACGGCATCACCATCGCCTTCAAGGACTACAACCTATTCAGGGGCATCATAAAGAGCGACTGGGCGGGCATCGCTTACTTCCGGCAGATCTTTTCGGACAAATCCTTCTGGTTCGCCGTCAGGAACACCCTGACCCTGAACCTGCTCGTCCTGGCGGTGAGCTTTCCCGCCACGATCATACTGTCCCTGTTCCTGAACGAGATAGGAAGCGCTCTCTACAGGCGCATCGCCCAGTCCCTGCTCTATCTGCCCCACTTCATCTCCTGGGTCGTGGTCGCGGGTCTGCTTCAGAACATGCTATCTGTTAAATACGGCTCGGTGAACTATGTGCTGACCCGGGCGGGATTTCAGCCCATCCCCTTCATGATAGAGGAGAACTGGTGGATCTTCACCTACGTCCTGGCAGAGCTTTGGAAATCCCTGGGATGGGGCACCATTATCTATCTGGCCGCCCTGTCGGGAGTTAACGAGTCTCTCTACGAATCGGCCTACATGGACGGTGCTAACAAGAGACAGAGGATATGGTACATCACCATACCCTCCATTAAGCCAACCATCGTAATCATGCTCATCCTGTCCATAAGCAAGATGATGACCATCGGGCTCGACGCGCCCCTGCTCCTGCAGAACGCCAAAGTGCTCGACGTGGCCGAAGTCATAAGCACCTACGTTTACAAGATGGGTCTTGAGCGGGTGCAGTACAGCTTCGCCACAGCGGTGGGACTGTTCCAGTCCCTGGTGAACATCATCCTGCTCGTCATTGCCAACGCCATTACGCGGGCCATGGGAGAGGAGGGTATACTATAATGAGAAACCTGGGCTACAGCCGGTCCGAGAGTATCGGATCCGCACTGAACTACATCCTGATGACCATCCTGGTCGTCGCCTGCCTGTATCCCTTCCTGAACGTCATCGCCTACTCCCTGAGCAGCGGTCGGGCCATCCTCTCCGGCTGGGTGACCTTCTTTCCCCGGGAGATACAGCTCGACGCCTACAGGGCTGTCCTCTCCCGGAAAAGCATATGGGACTCCATGGGTGTGACCGTCTTCGTCACCATCAGCTCCACCCTCCTGGGGCTGGCGCTCACCACCTTCTCCGCTTACAGCCTCTCCCGGAGAAGGCTCCGGGGCCGGTATTTTCTCTCCCTGATCTTCCTTTTCACCATGTACTTCAGCGGGGGAATCATACCCACCTTCATCGTTGTGAAGAATCTGGGCCTTATAAACAAGCTGGGTGCACTCATACTTCCCAATACGATGAGCATATTCAATTTCATAGTGATGAGGACCTTCTTCCAGCAGCTCCCCGAAGAGCTGGAGGAAGCGGCCATTCTGGACGGCTGCAACGACCTGTGCGTCCTGGTCCGCATCATGCTGCCCCTGTCCATGCCCATTATGGCGACCATAGGCCTCTTCTATGCGGTGGGCCACTGGAACGAATATTTCAACAGCATGATGTACATAAACGACCCGGCCAAGTTCACGCTCCAGCTCAAGCTCAGGCAGCTGCTCTTCTCCGAGGAGCTGGCCCAGTTGAGCGGGAATTTCGATTTGATGGAGGGGAACAACACCAGTATGCCCGAATCCCTCAAAGCCGCCTCCATCGTCATATCCACCATACCCATCATCGTCGTCTACCCCTGGCTCCAGAAATACTTTGTCAAGGGCGTCATGATCGGATCCATAAAGGGATAAGCCATGGGAAAAGGAACAAAACACAGGGGGGAGATATCCGAGCGGAGAGATCCTCTAACAAATGTTGTCGTTAAAAAGATGACCGCCGACAGGGGCAACACCATCCACCCCTATTTCACCCAGCCCCTTCTCTCGGCGGACGGGAGACAGCTGCTCACCGCTTCGGACAGGACAGGCGCCTGGCAGCTATACCTGATGGACCTGGGGGACGGCTCCCTGATCCAGCTGACCGACGATGGGGAGATCGGCTTTCAGTCGGCCCAGCTTGACGGGGCGGGGATGATCGCCTGGTACTGGAGCGGGGACAGACTCAAGTCGGTGGACTGTTCCAGCCTGCGGACGGAGGAGCATTACCGGGTTCCCCGGGGCTTCCAGCCGGGAAGCCTCTCCCTGGCGGGGGACGGGGCTGCGGTGGATTTCTGTTATACGGAAAAACTGGAACTGAGCACCTACACGGGGAAGCTCTACTCCGACATGAGGGAGACCTTCTACCGAAGGCCCCGGTCCGTGCTCATGCGCCTGTGCCCTGCGGACAACGGCGTCACAGCCCTGTGGGGGGAGTGCGACTGGATCAGCCATGTGGTGACCAGCCCCGTGGACAGTAATATGGTCGTCTTCAACCACGAGGGGCCCTGGCATCTCGTCCAGAGAACCTGGGTCGTGGACTGCGCCACCTCGGAATGCCGCCCCCTGCTCAGAACCGAGCCCTATGTGGAGCGGGCGGGGCACGAGTTCTTCACGGCCAAAGGGAGACTGGTCACTCAGTTCGGCCGCCGGGAATCGCCCCGGGATGCAAACTGGAAGTGCTCCGACGTTTTCATATTCCCCGACGGAACGGGCTATGAGAAATTCGACTACAAGCCCGGTCCAAAACCCATGCACGTGCAGGTGAACTACGAGGAAACCCTGGGAATCGCCGACGGCTATTTCGCCGAGGGAGGCCCGGAGGATGGAAACAACTACATGAGCCTCATCCGCTACGAAGAGGGGGAGGCCAGACAGAAGATGCTCTGCGTCCACGGCACGTCCTGGAAAACCCAGCATTCCCACCCCCATCCCCTCTTCGCCCGGGACGGCCGGTCGGTCATCTTCGGTTCCGACGCGGGGGGGCATAGCAATGTCTACATGGCTCCGGCGGACTTGTGGTAGGGTTCGGAAGATGGGAATAGACAGAAGAAGCGTCGTACGAAGGCACAACCCTCGCTACGGGGAGATCGACATCCAGTCGCCCCTGAGCGTGGGCAACGGGGAAATCACACATACGGTGGACGTCACCGGCCTGCAGACCCTTTACGGCCTGTACACCGAGGTGCCCCTGTGCACCCAATGCCAGACCCTATGGCACACTTTCCCCCGGGAAGACGTCCCCCCGGCGGACAGGAGCAGCCTGAGACCGGTCATGGTCAAGTCCCACGGCAGGGATATCCCCTATTACATCGACGGCCGGGGTCAGGAGGAGGATTTCGACTGGCTCAGGAAAAACGCCCACCGGCCGAACCTGTTCCGCCTCTCCCTGGAAACGGACGGCGGGCCGGGGGAGGAAATCCCCCGCCACATCGCCCAGGAGCTGGATCTCTACTCCGGGATCATCCACAGCTCATTCGCCATGGGAAAGGACCGTTTCTCCGTAAAAACCGCCTGCCATCCACACAGGAACACGGTGGCCACGGAAATCGGGGTGGGGAATCTCTCAGGGAGGACATGGCACGTGGTCCTGCGCTTCCCCTACGGGGACCCCGGCATGGGAGGCTCCGACTGGAAGAGGGGCGAGAGGCACCGGACGGGGATCCGTAAAATCACCCCGGACGAGGTGGTCCTGGAAAGGATCATGGACAACTGCCGGTACCTCGTGGGCCTGCGCACCAACGGGGTTATCGATTACGAGAGAACCTCCGGGCACCAACTGTGCCTGAAAATCCCCGGGGGAGGGGAGACATTCGGTCTGTGCCTGACCGTCGGAAGGGATGACGAAGACCTTTCCAGAGGAGATTGCGAACGCCTTTTCCAGGCCAGCGAAGCCCATTGGCGGGAATATTGGGAGAAGGGGGGCATGATCGACCTCTCCGGATCGACCGATCCCCGTGCGGGAGAGCTGGAGCGCAGAACCATCCTGTCCCAGTATCTGACGGCGATCCAGTGTTCCGGAAGCCTGCCCCCCCAGGAGACGGGCCTTACCTGCAACAGCTGGTTTGGCAAATTCCATCTGGAGATGCACTACTGGCACGCCGCCCATTTTCCCTTGTGGAACCGTCCTTCCCTGCTGGAGCGGAGCATGGGCTGGTATCTGCGACATAAGGGGATGGCACGGGATTTGGCCCGCTCTCAGGGTTTCCAAGGACTGCGATGGCCCAAAATGACCGATCCCGCCTGTTATGACAGCCCCTCCAACATCGGTCCCCTCATCATCTGGCAGCAGCCCCATCCCATCATGTACGCCGAGCTCCTTTACCGCTGCGCTCCGGAGAAATCAACCCTTGAAAGATACGGGGATATGGTTTTCGGCACCGCCCAGTTCATGGCCGACTTCGTCCAGTACAATCCCATGACGGGACGGTACAATCTGGGGCCTGGACTTATCCCCGCCCAGGAGAACCATCACTACTCCCGGGCCGTCAACCCGACCTTTGAACTGGAGTACTGGAACTGGGGGCTCAGAACGGCCTGCCTGTGGAAAAGGCGGATGAATCTTACCCCCGATCCCCTGTGGGAAGAAGTCCTCCGGCGCCTGGCTCCTCTGCCCCGGAGTCCCGAGGGATATCTGGCCCACCGGGACTGTCCGGACACGTTCAGGAAATTCAACTACGACCATCCCTCCAT
>QKAI01000003.1 GCA_003246505.1 Spirochaetaceae bacterium
GGCAGGATTGTCAATCTCGGGTTTATCCTTCAGAGGATGGGGGGTATCTGTTTTATTTTCGCCGATCAGATTGTCAGATCGGGTACTTCTGTCGGTGCTAATCTGGAAGAAGCCCAGGGAGGTCAAAGCAGACGTGATTTCGTTGCTAAAATGTCTATCTCCCATAAGGAGAGCCTGGAAACCGTCTACTGGCTGCGGCTACTGCAACATACCAAAATACTTGATGATAAGAAACTTGATCCCATAATCCGGGAAGCCAACGAAATCACAAGCATTCTAACCGCCATCCTAAGATCAACCAAAAACCGCAAATAATTCTCAATTCTCAATTCTCAATTCTCACCCAAACTCTTCCCTGTTAATATAATAATACAAGTGAGGCTGCAGCTCCGGCGTTTTAATCAATTGATAGGGAACCATTCCCCCGCAGGTCATTCCCAATTTCACCATAACCCGCTCGCTGGCTTTGTTACGGGGATCGCAGTAGGCTTTCATGAGGGAAAAATCCATCTCCTCAAAGCAGAATCGCAGGAGCTCCCGGGCCGCTTCGGGCACCAGGCCCTGCCCCCACCAGGGTTTGGCGATGATGTAGCCGAACTCCGCCCCGTTCGTCTCCCTGTCCAGGGCGTGCAGGCCTATGGTGCCGATCATCCGGCGGTCGCCCCTATGCCAGATTGCCCAGTCGTAGTGCATCTCCCCCTCGTAGAGTTCCTGAGTAAGGTTGATGAACCATGCCGTCTTCTCCGGGGACTCGTGGCGGGGCCAGGACATGTATTGAACCGTTTCCGGATCCGAGGCGTAGGCATACATGTCGTCCCGATGTTCCGGGGCGATGCGAATAAGCCGGAGCCGCTCCGTTTCCATCTCCCTGAACTTGTACTCTTCTGTCATAATTTACTCACTAACCACGAACCACTAACCAAAAAACCCCTTCCCCGTCCCCATCTTAGCCCCGTAGCTCTCGGCGATGGTCGCGGCCAGATCGGCGAAGGTGGCCCTTATGCCCACGGAACGGCCCGGCTGTCCCTTGATCTGGTACAGGACGGGCACGTACTCCCGGGTGTGGTCGGTTCCCCTGTAGGCGGGGTCGCAGCCGTGGTCCCCGGTTATGACAAGTCGGTCCCCCTCTTCCAGAAGGCTCAGGATCTTGGGCAGGCGGGAATCGATGTTGTCCACCGCCTGGTAGTACCCTTCCACGTCCCTCCGGTGGCCGTATATCATGTCCGTATCCACCAGATTGACGAAGATGAACCGGTCCTTATCGCTCTTTTCCTTGAGTATATTCACCGTACGGGCCAGACAGGCGGGATTTCCCGCGTCGTGGTAGGAGACGTCTATGCCCTGTTCCAGAAAGATGGATCCGATTTTTCCCACCGCCACCGTCTGGACCCCCTTCTTCTGCAGCACGTCCATGACCGTTTTTCCGGGAAGGGCGATGGAAAAGTCATGCCGCTCCGGAGTACGGAAGAAGGCCCCCGGCTTCCCGTCGAAGGGACGGGCGATGACCCGGCCTATGGCCAGGGGATCGCAGAGCCGGCGGGCGGCTTCGCAGAGCCGGTAGAGCTCCTCTATGGGATATTTTTCCCTGTGGCAGGCGATCTGGAAAACCGAATCGGCGGAGGTGTAGCAGATGGGATAGCCCGTCTTCAGGTGCTCCTCTCCCAGCTCATCTATGATGGCGGTGCCCGATGCGGATTTGTTCCCCAGGATGCCCCCGCAGCCGGTCTCTTCCACAAAGGCCTTAAGCAGTTCTTCGGGAAAGGAGGGATAGGCGGGGGGAAAAACATGGAAGGGTTTGTCCAGAATCAGTCCGGCCATCTCCCAGTGCCCCGTGGTGGTGTCCTTGCCGGGGGATTTCTCGTTCATGACCCCGAACAAGGCGGTCGGCTCCTTGGCCGGTTTGACCCCGGGGAGAGGGTTCCCCAGAATTTCCGAGGCGTTGCCCAGGCCCATGTTCCTCAGGGCGGGCCACTTCTCCCCTTTGATGATCCCGCAGATATGGGCAGCCGTATTGGCTCCGCTGTCCCCGTATTTCGAAGCATCGGGGAGGGCCCCTATGCCGAAGCTGTCTATGACTAGTAATACCGTTGTCATCATGCCATCCTTTGTTGTTTCACGGCTCCTATCCCCTCTTATAATAATACCAAAAGGAAGGATTTGTCCAATAAAACCCTAATAGACGGGGAAAAAAATACCGATTATGATGGTAAGATTTCTCAGGAGTGTCAAATCGATGAAAAAACTGTTCCCCCTATTTCTCTTTGTTCTGGCCCTTCCCCTTTTCGCGGGGGGGAAACCGGAAATGCCCGGCGAACCGGCGGTATTCGCCTTCCTTGACGCGGGCGATGTGGAGGGGCTCAAGCGCTACCTTCTTTCCGAATCTCCCGAGGTCAACAGGGCCAACACCCAGGGGGTCTACCCCTTGCACCGGGCGGTGGAGAAGAACAGCCGTCAGATGACCCTGCTCCTTCTCAACAGCATGGCCAAAACGGATGTGACGAACGGGGAAGGGGAGACTCCCCTGCTTCTGAGCGCCAAGCGGGACAACCGGGAACTGGTGGATCTTCTTCTCAAATGGGACGCCGACTCTCTTATTCCCGACAATACGGGGGCCTATGCCCTGCATTACGGGGTCAGGAACAACGATCTGGCCATGGTAAAGGATCTGATTCCCGTGGCCGATGACGTGGACAGGGCCGACGGGGAGGGAAACTCTCCCCTCCTGACCGCCGTGACCGGTGGTTTCCGGGAAGTGGCCTCCTATCTGGTGGACGAGGGGGCGGACATCTACTATGAATCGGCCGAGGGAAAAACACCCGCCGATATTCTCATCGACAGGAAAAACCTGGAACTGATCAAGGCGGTCATCCGCAGGGACAATTATAAACTCTCCTACGACAAGCCCTATCCCCTCCTGCACCGGGCGGTGGAGCTGGGGGACAGGAATATGGTGGAATACTTCATGGGCCTGGACAAGGGGGCCATGGATCTGACGGACGTGGAAAAACGGCTCCCCCTGGATATCGCCCTGAGCTTCAAACGGAGCTACGAGCATGCCCTGCTGGCGGAGTACCTGATCGACCAGGGCTCCAAAAGAAGCGGCATCCGGGAGTTCTCCTATGTGACCGATCTCTTCCGGAACGACGATATCACCATGGATCTGGGAGAGGGGATCACCCCCCTCCATCAGGGATGCATGCTGGGCCATCAGGGCCTGGTGGAGCTGATGGTCCGCCGGTTCAACCCGGACATGAACATCAAGGACTCCGTGGGGGGCACTCCCCTGCTCTACGCCGTGCGGGGGGGACACGAGGCCATTGTCACCTACCTTCTGGACAACGGGGCCGATGTCAACCGCTCGGACAATTACGACCAGACCGCTCTCCAGGCGGCCATCGGCCTTAACAATTACGCCTCCATGATCAAGCTGCTCTCCGGCAGGGGGGCCAATGTCAACCAGCAGGACATCCACGGCAATACGGCCCTCCACCTGGCGGTTCAGTACGGCCTGAGCAAGAGCGTGGTGGAGACCCTTGTGAACCTGGGCGCCGACGCCAATATCCGTAACAGCGAGGGGAGCATTCCCCTGATTTACGCCCTTACGGGCCTGCGCTCGGACCTGATACCTTTCCTGACGCCCCTTTCGGACATTTTCGCTGTGAATCTCAAGGGGCAGTCCGCCGTACTCCTGGCCCTGGCCGGGGACATGGCCCTGATGGAAAGCTTCTTCACGCCCCGGAATCTGACCCTGCAGGATGTGGAGGGGAACTCCGCCCTCCACTATGCCGCCGCCTTTCCCCTGGACGAGGTGACCACGGAAAAGATGGAGTTCATGGTCAAGCTCGGCGCCGATCCCAATCAGAGGAACGCCCGGGGCATGACCCCCCTTCACAGCGCCATAGAAAGTTTCTACTGGGAGACGGCCAACACCCTTACCGCCCTGGGTTCCGATATGTATCTGGCCAACAACGCCGGTGAAACCGCCCTCCATATGGCCTTTGTGAGGGGGAGCGACTTCTCCATCCGCTACCTGACCGGCGGGGAAAACCTCCTGGAATACACGGACCTGGCCGGGGCGACCCCCCTCTTCCATGCCATCCGGGAGTACCATCTGCCCCTGCTCAAGCTGCTCATCGCCAAGGGGGCCCAGATAGACCACAGGAACAATCTGGGGCAGACGCCCCTCTTCGTCGCGGTGAATGAGAACTCCCTGGAGGCGGTGAAACTGCTTCTGGACAACGGGGCTGATCTGAATGTCAAGGACAACGGGGGGAATACGCTGCTCCACTTCCTGGTCAGGGCGGAGAACGTGAACTGGGTTGTGGGTGATCTGCTGGTTGAGGGCGGGCTTTCGGTGGACACGAAAAATAACGAGGGAATCACCCCCCTCCACCAGGCGGTCAAGGAGGTGTCCACCACCGGCGCGGCCTATCTCATGGAAAAGGGCGCCCAGATAGATCCGGTGGACAAGAACGGCTACACCCCCCTCTTTTACGCGGTGATGGAGGATTCGGTGGACCTGGTGAATTTCCTCCTCATCCACGGGGCGGGCATCAACAAGCGGGACCTGAGGGGCAATACGGTGCTCCACGCCTGCGTCCTCCAGGCGGTGGATCTGGACAACGGGGCCATGATCAATCTTCTATTGGACTGGAAGGGGGACATTTTCGCCCGTAACAAGATAGGGGACACCCCCCTCTCCCTGGCCATGGAAGTGGGCCCGGTGGTCCTGGACAACCTGCTTCGCAGGGATACGATAAACGCCATAAACAACGAGGGGAACACCCCCCTCCACGTGGCCCTGAGCCGAAAGGCCCCGGACGCGGTAATAGAGATCATGCTCTCCGAGGGTGCGGACAAAAAAGCCATCAACGGCAGCGGCCTGACCCCTGTCCAGGTGGCGGAAAGCATGAACTACGGAAGCTATATTCTGGATCTGCTTTCGAAATAAATCAGCCTCCGGATGAAGGCGGATGGCGGACAACTGTCCCCTGTCCGCCCTGTTTTTTTATTAATCCATATTAATGACTGTTCTCCCCCCCTGTCGTAAACTCCCGCCAAGGAGCATGATATGACAATTACAGCAAATGCCGGCGGGAAGAGGCTTCCCGGGAGGGAGTATTATCTGGACGGGATCAGAAATCTGGTCGTACTGATTCTCGTCCCCTTTCACAGCGGAGTCACCTTTTCCCATATAGGCAAGGGATATGTCTACACCGCCTTTCCCGACGACTCCCTTTTCTTTGTATTTATTTCCGACTTTTTCAATCTCTGGATCATGAGATCCCTCTTCTTCGTCTCCGGAATCGCCCTGTTCCTGTCCATGGGCAGAAGATCCGCCGGGGCGATCGTAAAGGACAGATTCGGAAGGCTCATCCTCCCCGTTCTCTTCCATCTCCTCACCCTTGGTCCTGCGGCGGGTTTTATTCTGGCGAAGAGCCGGTACGGTTTTCAGGGCGGTTTCCTCTCCTTCTATCCCCTCTTCTTCGTACAGGCCCGGCAGTATCTCTTCTGGGGGCACATGTGGTACTGCGTCTATC
>QKAI01000022.1 GCA_003246505.1 Spirochaetaceae bacterium
CCCACCTCGGGATGGATCAACGGGCGGAACGGCTGGGTCACCGTCATCATGCCGGTGATCACCCTGTCCTTTCCCTACTTCGCCCGCATCGCCCGGCTGGGACGGGCCAGCGTGCTGGAAGTGCTCAAGAGCGATTACATCCGCACCGCCCGGGCCAAGGGGCTCTCCTCCGCGGTCATCGTGTTCAAGCACGTCCTGAAGGGATCCCTCCTCCCCGTCGTCAGCTACCTCGGGCCGGCCTTCGCCGCCATTATGACCGGGTCGGTGGTGGTGGAGCAGATCTTCCGGGTGCCCGGCATGGGCACCTACTTCGTCAAGTCCGCCCTGAACCGGGATTACACCCTGCTCATGGGGGCGATGATCGTCTACTCCATCATCCTCATCGTCATGAACTTCCTTGTGGACGTTCTCTATTCCGTACTGGATCCGAGGGTCAGCTATGAGTAATGCAACAAACGAATTCAACCAGCCCCTGAAGGGCAACAGCCTGGGAGCGGACGCCTGGAAACGGCTCCGGAAGAACCACATGGCCTTTATCAGCTTTTTCATCGTGATCTTTTTCGTTCTCATCTCCCTTTTCGCACCGGTCCTTCCCATCTACTCCTATACGACCCAGGATCTGGACCATCAGAATCTTCCCCCCTCTTTCCATACCGCCGACGTGGTCATGGTGAGCCAGGAGATCAGGAAGATCGAGAAGAAGATGAAAAAGGAAGGGCGTACGGAGATGAACTCCGACGAACTGGCTCAGATAGAGGAATTCCGCCGCTACGTGGCCGATGAACGGGTCGTGGTGGACGGGATGGAGATTAATCCCAATAAGAAGCGGTACATCTTCGGAACCGACGATCTGGGACGGGATATGCTGGCCCGGGTTATCTACGGGGGCCAGATCTCCATAGCCATCGGTTTCGTGGGGACTCTCACCGCCGTGCTGATCGGCATTCTCGTGGGGGCCATCGCCGGCTACATCGGGGGAAGGCTCGACTTTTTCCTCATGCGCCTGGTGGATATCCTCTACGGCATGCCCTACATCTTCATTGTCATCATCATTCTGGCCCTCTTCGGGGGAAATATCATGGCCCTGTTCTTCGCCCTCTCCTTCGTGAGCTGGCTCACCACCTCCCGGGTCGTGCGGGGGCAGATCATCTCCCTCAAGAACTCCCTCTTCGTGGAGGCGGCCCGGTCCATGGGCGCCTCATCGGGCCGGATTATCGTACAGCATCTGCTTCCCAACAGCATGGGGATCATCATCGTTTTCGCCACCCTGCAGATCCCCTCCTTCATCATGCAGGAGTCTTTTCTCTCCTTTCTGGGGCTGGGCATCTCCGCTCCCTTCGCTTCCTGGGGCTCCCTCATAAGCGACGGGGTGGGGGGCATGACCAGCTATCCCTGGAGACTGTTTTTCCCGGCCATGGCCATGACGGTCTTCCTGTTCGCCATGAACTTCCTGGGCGACGGATTGCGGGACGCCTTTGATCCGCAGAGTAAGAATGAGCTTTAGGAGAAGTAAGAATGGCAGAAGATAAGGCTATATTGGAGGTTAAAAACCTCAAGACATATTTCAAGACCGACTCGGGGATCGTAAAAGCCGTGGACGGGGTGAATTTCACCCTTAAGCGGGGGGAGACCCTGGGCATCGTGGGGGAGTCCGGATCGGGCAAGTCGGTGACCAACCTTTCGGTCATGAAGCTCATCCCCTCGCCCCCGGGCAAGATCGTGGACGGGGAGGTTCTCCTCCACGGCCGGAATATTCTGAGTCTGAACAACCGGGAGCTCTCCAAAATCCGGGGCAACAAGATCTCCATGATCTTCCAGGACCCCATGACCTCCCTCAATCCCTTCCTCAAGATTTCCACACAGATGATAGAGACCATCATGCTCCATCAGAAACTGGGTAAGGACGAGGCCTGGGACAGGGCCGTGGAGATGCTCAGGCTGGTGGGAATTCCCGCCCCGGAAAAGCGTATTGACGCCTATCCCCATCAGTTCTCCGGGGGTATGAGGCAGCGGGTCATGATCGCCATGGCCCTGAGCTGCAATCCGGAGATCCTCATCGCCGACGAGCCCACCACCGCCCTGGACGTAACCATCCAGGCGCAGATTCTGGAGCTGATCAAGGATCTCTCCGACAAGATGGGCACCGCGGTCATCATGATCACCCACGACCTGGGCGTGGTGGCGGGCATGTGCGACCATGTCTGCGTCATGTACGCGGGTCGGATCGTGGAGAAGGCGAAGACCGACGATCTTTTCGCCGATCCCCGGCATCCCTATACGGTGGGCCTGATCAATTCCGTGCCCCGCCTGGACCAGGGGAAGGAGGAA
This sequence comes from Spirochaetaceae bacterium, assembly GCA_003246505.1. Classification (GTDB taxonomy): domain Bacteria; phylum Spirochaetota; class Spirochaetia; order DSM-2461; family DSM-2461; genus SZUA-368. Next base: position 2,329 of record QKAI01000022.1, read on the forward strand.
GCCCTCTACTCCATCAAGGGCCAGCCTCCCAACCTGATCGATCTCCCCGACTGCTGCCCCTTCCATCCCCGCTGCGACAGGGCGAAGGATATCTGCCGGAGCCAGTACCCCCCGGAAAAAGTTCTGGGAAGCGAGCGCTTCGTACGCTGCTGGCTCTACGAAGAGGAGAAGAATTAATGTCCAAGACAAGTATACAACAGGAAGTCCTCCTGGAAGTGAGGGACCTGAAACAGCACTTCCCCATCCGCCACTCCCAGAATGTGATCCGCGCCGTGGACGGGGTCAGTTTCTCCCTCCGCAAGGGGGAGACCCTGGGACTGGTGGGGGAGTCGGGCTGCGGCAAGTCCACCACGGCCAGGGCGATCAACTACCTCTACACCCCCACTTCGGGGGATATTATTCTGGACGGTGTGAATCTGAGCAGTCTCTCAAGAAGGGAGATGGCCGCCGCCCGGAAGGACATGCAGATGGTTTTTCAGGATCCCTACGCCTCTCTGAATCCCCGCATGACCGTTAACCAGATCATTCTGGAACCCCTTCGGATTAACAAGAACCGGGGCGTCATTTCCATGACGAACGGCGAAATGGATAAGCGCGTGGAGGAGCTGATGGAGATCGTCGGCCTCTCCCGGAATCTCAAGAACCGCTTCCCCCATGAGTTTTCCGGCGGTCAGCGGCAGAGAATCGGCATCGCCCGGGCCCTGGCCCTGAATCCCAAGCTCATACTCCTGGACGAACCCGTTTCGGCATTGGACGTTTCCATTCAGTCCCAGGTCCTGAACCTGCTGACCAAGCTGCAGAAGGAATTCGGTCTGACCTATCTGTTCATCGCCCATGATCTGGCGGTGGTGAAGTATATCAGCGACCGGGTGGCGGTCATGTATCTGGGCAAGCTGGTGGAGGTCTCCCCCTCGGAGGAGCTCTACGACAGGCCCCTCCATCCCTATACCCAGGCCCTGCTCTCCGCCGTCCCCATTCCCGATCCGGAGGTGGAGAAGAGCCGGCAGAGGATTATCCTCGAGGGGGACGTCCCTTCCCCGGACCGGATTCAGAAGGGCTGTTATTTCTGCGACCGCTGCCCCAAGGTCATGGACAAGTGCCGCAGCAGCATACCGGAACTGAAGGACAGGGGCGAGGACCACCAGGTGGCCTGCTGGCTTTACGAATAGCTTTTTACCATCATCGGACCCGGCTCAGGCCGGGTCCTTTTCATTGATGCGGAAGGGGACCTCCAGCCGGAGGGCGATCTCCTCCCCCCAGTCCCGAAGCCGTCCCGTTTTCCGGTTCGTCCCGGTGGCCAGAATCACCTCCGTGCCGTCCCGGCGCATCAGCTTTAGCAGTCCCTGTTCCGTCTGGTACCACGGTCTCACTCCCTCCGGGGATTCCCAGCCGCTCCGGCCCCGCAGGAATGTGTTCAGTCTAATCTCCGCCGTTTCTTCTCCGGGGTAGAAGTCCCGCTTAAGGGTAAGAAAAAAGAGGGAAAACCGATACTCCGTTCCCCTGTCATCGAATTTCCAGGACTCCCGGTAGGTAAAGCCGGTCAGCCCGATAAGAAGGAGGGTCAGGGACCAGATCCCCGGAGGCCAGTTCCCTCCCAGGTAATAGGCGGTGATGAGGAGGAAGATCAGAAACAATCCGTTCATCACGTATCCCGATTTGAGAAGAAGATCATTTTCCCTTCGGCTTAATCGAAAATCCATAAAAAGAAGTACTCCTGTCCCTCCATTATATACTATACTTAGGGCTATGTACGGGAAAAAGGTTCTGCTCGCGGGTTTTCTCATCCTGGTATTGACATCCCTGTTTGCCCGGGAGGAGGGTAAGGAGAATCCCGTCAGAATAGGGGAAGTGACCTTTCTCATCGCGCAGAACGAGGGACGGCGGGCGGGTATCACCCGGGAACCGGCCCTGCGCCGTTTCTATAATCTGAACGTGGGGGATATCTACGATTCCGCCGAAGCCCTGGAACGCCGTATCGATACGGTCACCCGGGAGCTGAATTCCCGGCAGGTGTTCAAGACCATACTCTATAATGTCCAGTACTGGAAGGAGGATTTTCTCACCCCCGGGGAGGATCTAACCGCCCATATCACCATCGCCGTGGAGGACAGCTTCTCCCTCTACCTGCTCCCCTACGTGCTTTACGACAGCAACCTGGGGATGGTTTACGGGGGGAACTTCGTCTATGACAACGCCTTCGGCACATTGACGAATGTGAACCTGAGGGGCTACGGGGGACAGACTTCCTGGCGGGGGGGCGGAATGTGGGAGAATGTTCCCCTGGGGCAGATCAAGGGGGACCTGTCCCTCTTCTGCGAGCAGGAGAGAACACGCCGTGTGGACGATGGTGACCATACGGTACTGGAATATACCAATCTGCTTCTGGACTTCTATCTGGGCGTGGAAATCCCCCTGGCGGGCAATTGGGCGCTGACCTTAAGACCCGGCGCCTATCTGCCCTTCAATTTTGATCTGGTTTCCTACGACCCGGGCTATGGTAAGGATGAGTTTGATTCCCTGGATCCGGTGACCTTCGGTTTTCTGGAGGGGGGGGTGAACTATTCCAATGTCTACTGGGAGGAGAACTACCGGATCGGCCTTTCCGGGGAGCTTCTCTGGACCATGGAGGGCCCCCTGAATGAGAGGGATGTGACCAACTCCCTGGACGGATTTTTCAGCGGGTTCTACCGGCTTCTCCCCTTTCTGGGGATGGGGCACCATCTCTCCGCCTTTTATGTCTTCAACGGAACCAGGGAAGGGGCGGCCCGGTATATGAGAGGGGTTCTTGACCATCTGATGTACGGGGAATGGGGTGTTTTCATCAATAACAACGTGGATTTCAGGGCCTTCACCGTGCCGCCCTTCCTGGAATTGCACGCCTATCCCCTGATAGACGGGGGGATCGTCTACAACAGCCAGACCCCCTTCGATGCCTATGACGCCCGGCTGGCCGCCGGTTTCGGCATCACCCTCTTTCCCCTTTTCCTCCAGAGTCTGCAGCTGAATGTGGAAGTGGGATTCGACCTCATGAAGGAGGGGAAGAGCGAGGTTTCCTTTAAGTCGGAACTCTTTTTTTAGGCGGTCAGGGGTTTTTCTATCAGGTAATTGGTTCTCAGGCAGCTCTCCATGAGCTGTTTGGGCATGAACTCCTCCCGCTCCGTTTTCCAATCGTCCCGGTAGCGGGTGATCTTAACATTATA
>QKAI01000396.1 GCA_003246505.1 Spirochaetaceae bacterium
TCATCGTGACCGGGCTGACGGAGATCTATAACGAGTGGACCGACAGGGAGTGGGAGGATATGGCCCCTCACATCTCCCGGTAAACCGGATTTCCCAGGGCGGCCATCTGCCAGGCCTCCCGGTCGTCCGCCACGGTGTGCTTTCCCCGGATGATCAGGTCCGGATGCTCGTCCAGGATCAGGGCGGTCTTCCGGTACACCTCTATCCTCAGATACCGCTCCCGGGTCAGGGTATAGGTCCCCTTCAGGGAGAGCAGTCCGGCGTACTCCTGAATCACGCCCCCCTCGGAGATGAGTTTGACCCGGTCCGACTCGCGCAGATCCATGACGGTAAGGGTGATCTCCGTTCCCGGGGGAACCGTCTCCCCCATGAGATTGTTCCCCTGCCGGTCGGTCATCTCCAGGCGTGGGCAGTCGGGCAGGTAGGTGATGAACACATGGCCCTGCCGGATGTTCCGGAGGAGACCCTCCACGGAGCGGCTCTCGCTGTTGATCCAGGTGGTGGGGATCTGATGGGAGGTTTCGTAGTTGATCGCGTGGGCCAGCTTGGATCCGTGGGAGTCGCTCCCCCCCACGGCGGGGATCCTGCGTCCCTCCCTCAGCATGCCGTCCCAGAGCTCCACCGCCCGGGCGTTTTTGTCCGACCAGGGGCCGTTCCACACCTCCAGGGAGTCGAAGTCCACGTCGTAGCCGTACTCCCAGACGCTCGGCCCCTTGAAGGGGTGGTTGATGGAGACGGTGGCCCCGGCGGCCCGGGCCTCCCCGGTCTTCCCCTCCAGGTCCTCCCGGTTCAGAACCTTGTGGTCCCGGACAGGCTTCTTGACCCCCCAGTAGTTCATATGGCCATAATAGGTGGTCAGCTCCATCCCGGGAATCACCAGGAACCGCCGGTTCTCGTAGCGGAATTCATTCTGGGCCGTGGTGTTATGATCGGTCAGGGATATGAAATCGAAGTGGTGTTCCCGGGCGAAGCGGAAGACATTCTCAAGGAGATGGCGCCCGTCGCTGTGGTGGCTGTGGTTGTGCAGGTCCCCCCTGTACCAGCGCCGCTCTTCCCCTATGAGGCGGATCTGAACGGCAATCTCCGTTTCCGGGCGGCAGGTGTGGAGCCCCAGCACCACGGCCCACTCCCCCGGTTCCACCCCGGGGAGATACCCGGGGGTGGCGGCGTCCTTCTCCACCAGGACCAGGGTTCTCTCCGCCCCGGACCAGCCCCGGCTCTCCCCTTCCCTTTCCAGGCCCAGGTCGATGACACCCCCCCCGGTCACGTCGTAGCGGAATTCGATGCCGTCGCAGCCCTCCCTTACGGTGAAGGGGACGGTGCGGTAGCTCTTGCTCTCCTCCGGCCTGGCGGAGAGGTTGACCTTGAGGATTTCGTCCATGGGATCAGGCTCCCTTGAGGGTCAGCTCTTCCGCCCGGTGGCAGGCGCAGAAGTGGTCCTGCTCCACCTCCCTCAGCTCCGGCTTATCCGTCTCGCAGATAGGCTTGCGGTAGGGACAGCGGGGGTGGAAATAGCAGCCCGAAGGGGGATCGATGGGACTGGGGACCTCCCCTTCCAGGACGATCCTCTCCATGCGCATCCGGGGATCCGGCTTGGGCACCGCCGACATGAGGGCCTCCGTATAGGGATGGAGGGGACGGGAGAAGAGCTCCCCCGTATCGGCGAGTTCCGTCACCTGCCCCACGTACATGACCGCGACCCTGTCGGAGATATATTCCACCACGGAGAGATCGTGGGCCACGAAAATGTAGGTGATGCCGTACTTATACTGGAGCTCGTCCAGGAGGTTGATGACCTGGGCCTGTATGGACACGTCCAGGGCGGAAACCGCCTCGTCGCAGACGATGATGCTGGGGTTGGTGGCCAGGGCCCGGGCTATGCCCACCCTCTGCCTCTGCCCCCCGGAGAAGGCGTGGGGATAGCGCTTGAGATGGGCGATGTTGAGGCCCACCTCCCGGGCGATGTCCTTGACCTTCTGGTCGATCTCTTCCCCCGTTCCCATCCTGTTGATCCGCAGGGGTTCGGAGATGATGTCGTAAACGGTCATGCGCGGGTCCAGGGAGCTGTAGGGATCCTGGAAGATCATCTGGATGTCCCGACGGTACTTCTTGAGCCGGCTCCCCTTCAGATCCAGGAAATTCACCGGCCCCTCTTCCCCGTGGAAGATAACCTCCCCCTGGGTCGACGAGATGCCCCGGACGATGCAGCGCCCCAGGGTGGTCTTGCCGCATCCCGATTCCCCCACCAGCCCCAGGGTTTCCCCCCGGTAGACCTGGAGGGAGACATTGTCCACCGCCTTCAGCCAGGCGGCGTTCTTGATCAGCCTGTCCTTCTTGACGGGGAACTGCTTGGAGAGGTTCTTCACCTCCATCAGAATATCGTCTTTGGTTTTATCATTCATTGTCCGCCTCCTGGGCCTCTTCTCCGTAAAGGAAGCACCGCACCAGATGCCCCGGTTCCCTTTCCACGAGGGGGGGAGTCTTCCTGTCGCACAACCCGGCGATCTTCCTGTCGCAACGCTCATGGAAGCCGCACATGGGGGGCAGCCCCAGAGGCACGGGGACCGTTCCATCTATGGAGGCCAGCTTTTCGTTCAGATTGCTCCCGATGCGGGGGATCGATCTCAGGAGCCCCTGGGTGTAGGGGTGCCTGGCGTTGTGATAGATATCGTCCACGGGGGCCTTTTCCACGATCCTGCCCAGATACATGACCGCCACCTCGTCGCACATCTCCGCCACCACACCCAGATCGTGGGTAATGAAGAGTATGCCCATCCCCAGATCCTTCTGCAGCTCCTTCATAAGCTCCAGGACCTGGGCCTGGATGGTCACGTCCAGGGCGGTGGTAGGCTCGTCGGCGATGAGCAGCCGGGGATTGCAGGAGAGGGCCATGGCGATCATGACCCGCTGGCGCATGCCCCCGGAAAACTCGTGGGGGTATTCGTCCAGCCTCTTCTCCGGATTGGAGATACCCACCTTTTTGAACATTTCCACGGCGATGGCCCGGGCCTCCGCCTCGTCCTTCGTCCGGTGGAGCTTAATCGCTTCCATGATCTGGTTCCCCATGGTGTAGAGGGGGGAGAAGCTGGCCATGGGCTCCTGGAAGATCATGGCGATCTCCTTTCCCCGGATGGCCCGGATGGTCTGGCCGTCCATGGGCAGGGCGGCCAGATCCTCGGTTCCCCCTTCGCTTTTCTGGAAGAGAATGCTCCCCTCGATCCTTCCCGGGGGGGGGACGATCCTCAGGAGGGCCTGGCTGGTGACGCTCTTGCCGCAGCCCGACTCCCCCACCAGCCCCAGGGTTTTCCCCTCGTATATGTTCAGATCCACCCCGTCCACCGCCTTGAGGAGACCCTCGTCTATGGCGAAGTGGACCTTCAGATCCTTCAGTTCTATCAGTAATTTATCATCCACAGTGTTCACCTTTCTCATTTGTAGGGGTCGGCCGCGTCGCGGAACCCGTCGCCCAGGAAGTTGAAGGCCAGAACGGTCACCACCACCGCCACCAGGGGCCAGAGAAGCCAGGGATAGAGGGCGATGTTCTGAATCCTCTGGGCGTCCTTGAGGAGGACCCCCCAGCTGACCACGGGGTCGCGAAGGCCCAGGCCCAGGAAGCTCAGGCTGGTCTCGCCCAGGATCATGTTGGGAATGGCCAGGGTCAGTTCCACGATCAGGTAGCTGAGGAAACCCGGCACCAGATGGCCGAAGATGATGCGCATCATGCCCGCGCCGGAAACCTTGGCGGCCATGACGTAGTCCTCCTCCCGCATGGCAATGAACTTGCTCCGCACCCGGCGGGCGATGCCCGTCCATCCGATGAAGGAGAGGATGATGGTTATGAGGAAGTAAACCCGCAGGGGGGGGAGGTTCGGGGGAATGGCCGCGCTCAGGGCCATCCACAGGGGAATGGTGGGAAAGGAGCGGATCACCTCAATGACCCTCTGGATGACCACATCCACCATACCCCCCACCAGGCCGGAGACGCCCCCGATGAGGATTCCCAGGAAGATGCTCAGGATAACCCCGATGAGCCCCAGGGAGAGGGAGATGCGGGATCCGTAGATGATCAGGGTCAGGAGGTCCCGCCCCAGCCGGTCCGATCCCAGGAGAAAGACGGGTATGTCCGGATCGCCCGTTCCGAAGAGGTGCCTCTCCGCCTCGAAGAGATGCCAGAATTTGTAGGTGTCCCCCTTGACGAACCAGCGGATGCCGGCGCTTCGGGTGGTATCCTCCACGAAAATCTTCCGGTTGGTGACCGGGTCCCGCTCGCTTTTGAGGGCGTAGACGAAGGGGCGGAGGTGGAACTGCCCTTCCGTATCGACCCAGTGGAGTCTGGAGGGGGGGCAGTTGGTATAGTTCCGCAGGTACTCCGTGGTCAGGTAGGGGGAGAGGAACTCGGAGAAAACGGCGCAGAGGGCGAAGAGGGCCAGCACCACAAGGCTGACACGGGCCAGGGTGTGCTTCTTGAATTTTTTCCCCATGAGGGCCCACTGGGAGGAGAGATAGTAATCCTCCTTCTTCCTGAGCTCCTCCTCGGCGGTGAGGGGGGGGGCTTTCATTTTTCTGAAGATGATCGACTGAATGTTCATGGGCTATTTCTCCATCTTTCCCGCCCGGATCCGGGGATCGAGCCAGGCCAGCAGTATGTCCGAGATCAGGGTCCCTATCACCGTGAGCAGGGCCAGGATCATCAGGAGGGATCCGGCCAGGTACATGTCCTGGCTGGTCAGGGCCCGGTAGAGCTGGGAGCCCTGGGTGGGCAGGTTCAGGACGATGGCGGTGATGGTGGCCCCGGAGAATATGGAAGTCAGGGACCAGCCGATGGTGCTGACCACGGGGTTCATGGCGGCGCGGACCGGATACTTCCAGAGGATCTTCATCTCGTTCACGCCCTTGGCCCGGGCGGTGACCACGTACTGCTTCCTCACCTCGTCCAGGAGCTGGCCCCGGATGATGCGGATCAGGCTGCAGGTGCCCGCCGTGCCGATGACCACCACGGGGATGATCATGTGCTTGAGGAGGTCCCCCACCTTGGCGAAACTCCAGGCGGCGTCCACGAATTCCTGGGAGAAGAGCCCGCTCAGGAGCTGGCCCGTATGTTTATAGGTATAGTACATCATGAGGATGGCCAGGAGGAAGTTGGGCAGGGCCAGGCCTATGAAGCCTATGAAAGTGGCGATGAAATCCCCCACCGAATACTGGTGGGTGGCCGAATAAATGCCTATGGGAACGGCCAGGATATAGGTGAAGAGCAGGCTGGCCAGGGAGACCACGATGGTCAGGAGCACCCGCTGCCCTATCAGATCGGTCACGGGCTTCTTCCATTCGAAGGAGATCCCGAAGTCCCCGTGGAGCAGGATGCCCTTCATCCACTTGCCGTACTGGACGACCAGGGGCTGGTCCAGGCCCAGATCCTCCCGGAGCTGGTCGATCATGGCCGCGTCGACCCGGTCTCCCATCTCCCTCATTTTGGCCACGTAGGTGGTGAGGAAGTCTCCCGGGGGCAGCTGGATGATCCAGAAGGAG
>QKAI01000399.1 GCA_003246505.1 Spirochaetaceae bacterium
GAGAACGGTGAACTTCGATTTCTCCGACTCCCGGAACAGGTCCGCCAGAAGACGGTCCCCCGTCCGCCGCCCCGTGGATCCGTAGGTGGTGAAAAGCTTGACCGACGGCATGCCCCGGGCAACGAGAAACCGGCCCAATTCGTCCAGGGGATCCCGGAACCCCTTGATGGTGGGATGGAAGCTGTAGTCCACGTGGCAGCCCCGGGCGTCCTCTTTTCTCCGCTCAAAGGCCTCCTCCATGCCCTCCAGCGTATCCGCTGGATCGAGGAAATCGATGATGGTGGTAACGCCGCCGAAGGCGGCCAATTGGGAGCCGGTGGTGAAATCGTCCCGGGAGACGGTGGCGCCCACGCCCAGTTTGAAATGCACATGGGGATCGATCAGTCCGGGCAGAACCCATTTCCCGGCCGCATCATACACCGAGTCGGCGTCCAGAACCTCATTCCCGATTCGGGTGATGACGCCCCCTTTGACGTAAAGATTCGTTTTCTCGAACACCCCTTCCCTGTAGACAAGGCCGTTTACAACCCCCAGATCCATTCGGCTCATATCCTCTCCCCCCTGAGCAGGACCCGTCCCTGCCCCGCCGGATTATAAGATTCCCCGTCATAGGCCACTTCCCCGTTTACCATGACCAGGCTGAGTCCCGTGGGGAACCGGTTCGGATTCAGGTAATCTCCTATATCCCGGAATGTCTCCCTGTCGAAGACAACCAGGTCCGCGAAGGCCCCCTCCTCGATAACCCCCCGGCCGGTCAGGTGGAAATTCCGGGCCGGATTGCCCGTCATCCGCTTAACCGCTTCCTCCAGGGTAAGGACCTTCTTGTTCTGGACGTAACGGGAGATGACCCGGGGGAATGCCCCGTAGGCCCGGGGATGGACCTTGCCCCCCAGGAGGCCGTCGGTACAGACGGACATCTCCTCCCTCCGGCAGAAAAGTTCCAGATGCTCGTCATGGCCGTAATAGTCGATCATGCCCACCCGGTTCTTCTCATCCACGAGAAGATCGAAAAGGACGTCCGCCGGATCAGTATCCCCTATCTTACCGATCTCCGCAAGGCTCTTGCCCACGGCGAACTGGTTTTTCTCCGTGACCACATGGGTGATATATATCCCGTCAAACCCGGCGAACTCCACAAAATTATCCCAGATGCAATTCCTTTCCAGAAGGGCTTCCCGTATCTTCTTCCGCTCCGAGGGCTTTTGAAGCCGGGCCAGCATCTTGTTCGTCCCCCCCCCATGAGCCCAGGGGGGCAGGAGAGCGCTGAGCATGGTGCTGCCCGCCGTGTAGGGGTACATGTCGAAGGTGACCGGAATCCCCTCCAGGCGGGCGCTGTCCAGTTTGCCCAGCACCTGCTCCACCTTGTGCCAGTTATTCCTGCCGCAGACCTTGAAGTGAGAAAAGTGAACCCGGACGCCGCTTTCCCTGCCGATATTGATGACCTCGTCCATGGAAAACATAATCTGGTTGGCTTCGCTTCTCTGATGGACCACAAACACCCCGTCGTATTCGGCCACCACCCTGCACATCTCTATCAGCTCCTCCGTATCCCCGTAGGCGCAGGGGATGTAGATCAGGCCCGAGGAGAGGCCGATGCACCCCGAATCCATGGCCCGGCGGACTTCACCGCACATGGCGGCTATCTCCCGGGGAGAAGCCTTTTTCCCGGAAAAGCCCATAACCGAAAGGCGCACGTTCCCATGGGGAACGAGGTAGGCGGAGTTGCTGGAGGAACCGCTTTTCCCGATGAGATCGAGATAATTCTCCACGGTTCGATAATTCCAGTCGATGTCGTCGCTGTCCCCGTCCAGACCGCCGATGTTCTTGCGCCAGTCATCCACATAGCGGGAAGGAAGAGGGGCCATGGACACCCCGTCCTGGCCCAGGACCTCCGTGGTGATACCCTGGCGTATCTTCAGTTCCAGCATGGGCTTGAGAAGGATTTCCAGGTCGCTGTGGCTGTGGGAATCGATAAACCCGGGGGCGATCACCTGTCCCCCCGCGTCGATGACGAGGTCGGCCCCTTCGGCGAGACAGGGCCCCTCCCCTTCCCGTCCTACCCGGGCGATCCGGTCCCCTTCTATGAGGACCTCCCCCCTAAAGGAAGGATTCCCCTTTCCGTCCACGATCAGACCATTTATTACTGCCGTTCTTTTCATAGTTCCGCCCGCCCTGTCCTTACAGGGCAGCCAGAGTTTCCATAATCACTTCGTAACCCCGGACCGCTTTCTCCAGCTGATCGATTTCAATGTACTCATCAATGGTATGGGCCAGGAATTCCTCCGAGGGACCGAATCCGATGGTTTTAATACCCGCTTCCCCCGCATAATGGCTGCCGTTGGTACAGAAATCATAGTGGGTCAGGGCGCTGTCGATCCCCTCCTTCCTGAGGGCGCCGTGGACGGAGGAAACAAAGTCCTCATTCCTGTCATAGAACCACCCGGGGAAGAATCTCTCATCCCCTATGGGGTTTCCCGTATAGCAGGTCATCTCCGCCTTCGCCAGGGAGACCTTGACGTTCAGATCGGGGAGTGTCTCTTTGAGCTTTTCCACCGCCCCGTGGACCGGTTCCAGGACGGACTCCTTCGTCTCCCCCACCAGGAGCCTCCTGTCCCAGGTGGTCCGGCAGTAATCGGGAACCACGGAGGCCCCGGGATAGGGGGAGGAGATGATATCCACCAGCACGAGGATTCCCTTGCCCAGGTTCGGATCCACCGAGGGGGGTATGGCCTTGACCGCGTTAATCACCTCGGCCATCCGGTAGACCGCATTGATGCCGTGCTCCGGATTGGCGCTGTGGGCGGGCTTGCCGAAGGTCTCTATAACCACTTCCGCCCTGCCCCTCTGGCCGTGCTTCAGGTTCAGATGGGAAGCCTCCCCGATAATCACGTAATCGGGCCGGTGGTTTTTGCTTATCTCCCGGGCGGCGACCCCTTCGAAACACTCCTCGTGGCACACGCCGGCCACGCAGATTTTCCCCTTGAAATTCCGGTTCGTCCTTGCGGCGAAATTCCTGGCGCCCACGAGCATGGCGGCCAGGGATCCCTTCATATCCGAGGTGCCCCGGCCGTACACTCTCCCCTCGGCTATTTCTCCCCCGAAGGGGGGGTGGCTCCATTTGGACTCATCGGGAACGGGAACCGTATCAATGTGGGCATCGAAGAGCTGGACCGGCCCGTCGCCGGTTCCGTTTATCGTCCCCACCACATTGCCGTATTTGTCGATCTCCACCCGGTCAAAACCGAACCGCTTCATCACCCCTTCGAGGACGGCGGCAACGGCTCCCTCCTCTCCGGAATAACTCCGGGCCTGTATGAGTTTCTGGCAGATATCCACCACATCACTTGATTGATACATTTTTTACGCTCCCACCGGCTCGCGGAAACCGCCGAACCAGACAATATTGCGATAAACACCGGGATCGGTGTCCCCCTCCGTACTGAAAGTCAGGATCCGGGATGTTCCGTCCAGCCCCAGCATCTCCTTGAGGCCGGAATACTCGGGACTGCCCATGATCCTCTCGACGACCCCCATGCCCACGGCCCCCGACTCTCCGCTGACGATCGTGTCATCCCCGGGCAGGGGGGTTGCCAGGATGCGCATCCCGTTGCCGGCGGCCCAGTCGGGCGCGCTGATAAAGGCATAGGCCAGTTTCTTGAGGATGCGGTTGCCCAGGGGATTCTGCTCCCCGCAGGCGAGACCGGCCATGATGGTGGAAAGATCGCCGGTCTTGACCACATCCCTCCCCCCCAGGGCGCTCTCATAGAAACAGTCCGCCGCGTTGGCCTCCACCACGATGATCCTGGGGCATTCCGCCCCATACATGATATGGAAGGCTTCCGCCATGACGCCGGCGAAGGCCCCGACTCCCGCCTGGATAAAGACATGGGTGGGAATCCGGCCGCCCAGATCGGCGGCGAGTTCCCGGGCGATGGTGGAATAGCCCTGCATAATCCAGCGGGGAACATTCTCGTAGCCCTCCCAGGCCGTATCCTGGATAAGGAGCCAATCCTCTTCACGGGCCTTCTCCGCCACCCATCTGACCGTATCGTCGTAGTTCAAATCCAGAATGGCGGCCCGGGCCCCCAGCTTTCGTATATGGTTCAGCCGCGTTTCCGTGGTGCCCCTGGGCATATAGACGACCACGGGTATGCCTAGCTGACGCCCCATCCAGGCGACACCCCGGCCATGGTTCCCGTCGGTGGTGGCCGCCAGGGTAACATGGGGAAGCTCCTTTCTCACCCGCTCCTTCAGGAGGGGAAAGGGAAGCCGGGAGATCGGCTCCCCCAGTTTCTCCGCCAGAGCCTTTCCCACGGCGAAGGAAGCCCCCAGGACTTTAAAGGAATTCAGATTAAAACGGCTGGACTCATCCTTCACAAGCAACTGCCCAACACCCAGGTACCCGGCCAGAGAAGTGAGGGAGCTCAGGGAACTGGTACTATATTCCAGAAAGGATTCATGGAAAGCCTGAACTTCAGCCATTACCCCATCATCGAGAAGCTCCGGCTCATAGGATGCCACATCCCGCATCCGGTTTCTCAACCCCTTGATTTTCTGCAAAAACGACTCCTTAAAATCCCATGACGAAAACAGGAAAGGGGGAACCTCTTGTTTTTGCATCAGAAATTTACTATCATTAAATAATTTTAATCAGATTAAACATAGAATGGAGATTTTAGTCAAGATTAATGGCAATATCTTGCCACAAAAAAACTGTCATTTTTCCAAAGGACGACCCTTGCCGATTCAATCCACACGCCCCAGCTCCGGTCTGCCGCAGTCAGAGACCCCATTCCGGAGCAGATCCAGACCATGGGGCAGACTCCCCGCTACATATTCGAAACACTCCCTGCTGGCCTTCTCGCTGCCGGGAAGATTGATAATCAGAGTCCCCTTGCGTATAACGCTCACCCCCCTCATCAGCAGAGCCGAAGGGGTCAGGGTCAGGGAATAGGCCCGGATGGCTTCCGCTATGCCCGGGGCCTGGCGGGTGGCCACCTCCAGGGTAGCCTCGGGGGTGATATCCCGGGGAGAAAATCCGGTCCCCCCCGTGGTCAGGATCAGATCCAGCTGGCGCTGGTCGGCCAGGCGTATGAGCTGGGCCTTCAGCTTCTCCCCCTCATCGGGTATCAGAACCGTCTCGGCTACTTCGTAGCCCCTTTTGAGGAGAAGCTCAGCCAGGCCGGGACCGCTTGTGTCTTCGCTCTCCCCCCGGCTGCACCGGTCGGACAGGGTAATGACCGCCGCCTGATAGGGTCTCCTCCCCGTCCTCTCTTCCAGGACCATTTCGTCGCCCACCCTTACGGTCCCCGGTTCGAGAACCCGGGCGAATACCCCCTCCCGGGGCATGATGCAATCCCCCATTTTATGGTAAATGGCGCAGTGGCTATGGCATTCCTTTCCTATCTGGGTCATTTCCAGAAGCACTTCGCCGCAGCGGAGCAGGGTCCCCACGGGGAGTGATCGGAAATCAAACCCCTCCACCACAAGATTCTCCCCGAAACTACCGGAATCCACCC
>QKAI01000154.1 GCA_003246505.1 Spirochaetaceae bacterium
AAACATAGGGACGTCCCCCCTCCTCCAGCCGCTTCAGGGCATCGGCGACCTGGGCGTCACCGTTAATGAGCCTTCGTGTATTCCCCTCCCGGATGAAGCTGAAGTCCCCCTCAAGCCTCCTTACGGCCCTCTCCAGGTCATCGTAATACCAGGCGGGATCGTATTCCATGAGTTTCTCCCGGGTGCGGGGGAACTGGAATTCCGGATCGGTCAGGATGAGGGTGCCGATTCCCTGGGAGAAGTAGGTCATGACCGCGTAGAGGTTGTAAAGGACGCCGCTCCGGTAGTCCCCCCCCTTGCAGTAGAACGCCCCCAGCTCCCGGAAGGCCCGGAGGGATTTGGTGTAATCCAGGCGGTAAAGATAGAGTAGCTCGTCCAGCCCCTTCTCCTTGAGGATGGTGATGTAAAGATGCTCCCGCTCCATCACGTCCCGGCTTCTCTTAACCTCCCCGTCGATCATAGTCTGGAGGCGGAACTCGTAATTCTTCAGGTCCCCCTCTTTCAGGTAGGCCCCGGCCAGGCGGTATTCGATCTCCGTCCTGTCCCCGGCGATGTAGAGATAGCGCGCCTGGTCCAGGGCCTTCTCGTACTGGACCACGGCCAGGGGAAGCTCCCCCTCCTCCTCGTAGACCCGGCCCATCCAGTACTCCCCCTCGGGCAGGACGGCCCCCTTGTTGCGGGAGTAGGTGAAAAAGGTCAGGGCCGTGGCGAAATCCCCCTCACGGAAGGCGGCGATCCCCTTCTCCATGAGAACCCAGACGGGCATGGCCTTCTCCTCGTCGGTCAGCTCCTCCGCCCCCAGGGGCGCCAGAGCCGCCGCGGAGAGAAGGAGAATCAGAGCAGTTTTTCCAGTTCTTTTAAAAAAGCTTCTTTTGCCTCGCAAAGGGGGGCCCTCCCGATGATTTCGCCTTTGTGGAAGAGGGCGATTTTATCGCCCATGCCGGTTATGCCCAGGTCGGCGTGCTGCGCCTCCCCCGGTCCGTTGACCACGCAGCCCATGACGGCTACGGTCAGGTTCTTATTGATGCTGTAGAGGTAACTCTCTATCTCTTCGGTGAATTTGTGGGTGTCGAAGGTGGTCCGCCCGCACTTGGGGCAGGAGACGATGTTCACATGGGGACGGGATCCCATGCCCAGGTTGGCCAGCAGTTCCCGGGCGGCCATGATCTCCCGGAAGGGGGAGTCGGAGATGGAGATGCGGATCGTGTCCCCTATGCCCTCCCGGAGGAGGTCCCCCAGGGCCAGGGTGCTTTTGACCAGGGAGGGGATGAGGGGGCCCGCCTCGGTGACGCCCAGGTGGAGGGGGTAGTCGTACTGCCCGGCGAAGATCCGGTTCGCCTGGCGGCAGATCTCCACGTCGGAGGACTTGAGGGAGACCACGGCGTTCCGGAAGTTCAGTTTCTCCAGGATGTTCAGCTGTTCCGCCGCCGCTTCCACCATGGCCGCCGCCCGGTTCTGCGCCCCCCGCAGCTCCCTGGGAAGGGAGCCCTCGTTCGCCCCCACCCGCAGGGCCACCCCCCTGTCGGCGGCTTTGCGTATGACCTCCTCGGTCTTCCAGCTCTCCCCGATGTTCCCCGGATTGATCCGGATCTTCGCTAAGGGGTAATCCATGCACTTGAGGGCGATGCGGTAATCGAAGTGGATGTCCGCCACCAGGGGCATGGAGGTCTGCTCCGCCAGGCGGCCCAGCTGTTCCGCCCCGTCCCGGCTGGGAGCGGCGAATCGGACGAGGCCGCAGCCCATGGCGGCCATTTTCTCCAGGGCTTCCCTCTCCTCGGCGAGGTCCCGGGTCAGGGGCTTATCCCACATGGTTTGTATGATAACGGGATTGTCCCCTCCCATGAGAAGGGGTCCGACGGGAACGGCTCGGCTGTTTCGGTTCATAGGTACCGATTATACCATCATACGGGGGAATAAACAAGAATTGCCGGTTTTCAGTTGCAAAGAAGGGGAATTGATTTAAAATTAGAGGAGGAGGATATCCATGAACAACCCTGCCGCCGCATTTATAACCATTCTGGAGATTGAGCTTAAGGATCTGGAAGATGATATTCAGCTCATCATGGCAGACTACGAGGTCCGCAGGAATCATGAGGAGATCACCAATTACGTCTACCTGGAAAACCTGGCCCTCCTTAAGAAGGAGCTCTTCGACGTGGACGGAGTCCTCCACAGGCTCAGACAGCTGGACCCGGGGGAATTCGGATCCTCCCGGGAGATCATCGATCTCCTCCTGAAGGACCTGAGGAACAAGGTGAAGCGCCAGCTCATCCCGCCGGTGCTCCTTTCCATGGTGGAGAGAAAGTTCGACAAGGTCTCCCGCTACCTGGCCGAGTCGGACTGCGGTGATTGAAAAAAAGCCCCTCCCCGACTAGAATGGGCCCATGAATCTGCTGCTTTTTGAATCCGAAGAGATAGGAAACCCCCTTCGGAGGGGCGATGAAAGATACGAACACATCAGAACCATACTCAAATCCGTTCCCGGGGATGTGCTGGAAGCGGGTATCGTAAACGGCCCCCGGGGAAGAGTGATGATCCGGGAAACGGGGATCGACGCCATTAAGTATGATTTCGTTCCCGGCGAAGCAGAGGAGCCCCCTCTCAAGGGGCTGACCATGATCATCGGCTGTCCCCGCCCCCCCACGGCCCGGCGCCTGGTCAAGGATCTGGTGACCCTGGGGGTGGGCCGGCTGCTCTTCACCGATACGGATCTGAACGAAAAATCCTACCTGCAGGCGAAATTCTGGCGGGACGGCCTTAACGAAGGGGCGGCCCGGGAGGGGGCCATGCAGGGAAAGAGCACCCGGATTCCCCCCATGGACCGGTATTTCTCCCTGAACCGGGCCCTGGAATCCCTCCCCGGCGGGGAAACGCGCCTGGTGCCCGATCTGACCGACGGGCCTACCCTTTTGCAGGTCTTGGGCTCCTCCCTGCCGGAGGGAGCCACCGTGGCGGCCGCCGTGGGCCCGGAGCGGGGATGGACCGACAGGGAGAGGGAGATGCTCGCCTCCCGGGGCTTTCTCCCCGTCTCCCTGGGGCCGAGGGTTCTGAGGACCGAATCGGCGGCGGTCATGACCGCCGGGGCGATCCTTATGGCCCTCTCCTGACAGGGACTACTTCCAGGGGCGGATCATATCCCCAAGGGTGCGCGTGCCCACGGTCTCCCGCTCCTCCCTCAGGATAATGTCCCAGGGGACTTTCTTCCGGTTCACGTCGCTGTTCTCCTCCAGGAAATCGTACTTGAGCATGAGGAATTTCATGAGATTCTCCCAGAGCAGGGCGATGGCGGAGATGCCCGGAATAAGGAGGGCGGTTGCCACGGAAACGGCGAAGAGGACGAGACTGATGAGGGAGACCACGATGGAGACACCCGGATTGTCAAAGAAGAGGATGAAGCACTTCTTCACATTCTTTTTAAAGGGATCGGCCATGATATTGGAGAGGGGGAAGTAGTACCCCGCCGAGAAGAGGAGGAGCACGGCGATCCAGAAGATGAAGAAAAAGGCGGCCAGGGCGATGAGGCTCCCCCCGGTGTTGCTCCCGTAGAAGCTCAGGGCCGTATAGACGATGAAGGTGAGGGCCAGGATGACCAGATAAAAGAGCAGGGTCTTGGGGGCTTTCTCCTTCATGAAGGTCCAGTAGTTCCTGAAGTAGAGGCTCCGGAAATAGGCCACCTCGCTGCACAGGCGGCTGTTGGCGCCCAGAATCAGGAAGAACACCCCCCCGAAAACCACGAGGGAGACCAGGGAGAGCAGGGCCAGCCCCGCCTGGACCAGCATCCAGGGGATGTAGAAACAGAGGGCCGCCGCGGCCAGCAGCATCAGGTTCAGAAGGAGCATGAGCCCCATCCTGTCCCAGTAGTCCCAGAAGGATTTTTTAATTAAAAACCAGATCATCTTATCACCTTACCTTGTTTTTTTATCTATGCCTTTGAGAGAGAGCCCGATCCGCTTCCTCTTCAGATCCACCTGTATGACCCGGGCCGTGACCCGCTGATTCACCTTCACCACCTCCGCCGGATCCCGGACGAAGCGGTCCGCCAGCTCGCTCACGTGGACGAGCCCGTCCTGGTGCACCCCGATGTCCACGAAGGCGCCGAAGGCGGTGACGTTGGTCACGATGCCCGGAAGGATCATCCCCTCGGCCAGGTCCTCCGGGGAGTGGACAGATTCGTCGAAGCGGAAGACGTCAAAGGGATCCCGGGGATCGAGCCCGGGCTTGCGAAGCTCCTTCAGAATGTCGCTCACCGTGGGAATGCCCCGGGTTTCGTCGGTGAATTCCGAAGGCTTGAGCCGGGTCAGCAGGTCTTCGTTGCCGATGAGGTCGATGACCCCCACCCCCAAGCTGCGGGCCATCTTCTCCACGATGTCGTAGCTCTCCGGGTGGACCGATCCCCTGTCCAGGGGCTCCGATCCGTCCTGGATGCGCAGGAATCCGGCGCTCTGTTCAAAGGCCTTCTTCCCCATCCCCTTCACCTTCATCAGATCCCGGCGGTTTTCGAAGCGTCCCCCCCGGGCGTGGCGCTCCTCCACGATCTTCCCGGCCAGGGACCGGTTGAGCCCGGAAATATGGCTCAGGAGAGCCTCCCCGGCCGTATTCAGGTTCACCCCCACCCGGTTGACGCACTCCTCCACCATGTCGTCCAGGGAGGTCTTCAGGGCCTTCTGGTCCACGTCGTGCTGGTACTGGCCCACCCCGATGGACTGGGGATCGATCTTGATCAGCTCGGAGAGGGGGTCCATGAGCCGGCGGCCGATGGAAACGGCCCCCCGGACGGTCACGTCCTTGTCGGGGAACTCCCGACGCCCCTCCTCCCCGGCGGAGTAGACCGAGGCGCCGCTCTCGTTAACGGAGATGACCGGGATCCCTTTCAGAACGGGAAGCTCCCTCAGAAAGGCCTCCGTCTCCCGGCCCGCGGTCCCGTTGCCCACGGCGGCCGCTTCGAAGCGGAACTTACCCAGGAGCTTCTCGATGAGGGCTCCCGCCTCCCGGGTTTTGTTGTGGGGGGCGGTGGGGTAGATCACGTCGTCGTAGAGGAGCGCCCCGTCCCGGTCCAGCACCACCAGCTTGCACCCGGTGCGGAAGCCCGGATCCAGGGCCAGGATGCGCTTCTCCCCCAGGGGGGAGGCCATGAGCATCTCCCTCAGGTTGCCCGCGAAGATCTCTATGGACTTCCGGTCGCTCTCCTCCTTGAGGGATCGGCGGTACTCCTTTTCCAGGGAGGGCTCCAAAAGCCTTTTGTAGCTGTCGGCCAGGGCCTTTTCCACCAGGGCCCGGTTATTTTTCATGCGGTTCAGATAGTAATAGCCTATCCTTTCGAGCCCCTCCTCCCGGTCCGGATGGATCTGCAGGGAGAGGACCCCCTCGTTCTCCGCCCGGAAAAGGGCCAGCAGGGTATGGGACGCGGCGTGGGACGCCTTGCCGCTCCAGTCGTAGTAATCGGCGTACTTCCCCTGCTCGTCCTTGCTCCTGTCCTTGACCTTGGTCACCATGACCGACCGTTTTTCGAAAAGGTCC